>CALUWL010000020.1 GCA_944324445.1 Candidatus Gastranaerophilales bacterium
TTTTTTATGAGATAATTAAACTAATAAAGTATAAAGGAGAATATTATGAGAGAAATTTCACCTCTTCAAAAAGAAAGAATGGCATACAAGCCAAAACTTGCAGGTATATTAGCTTCAGGTATTAAAAATATTAAATTATCGCTTGGCGAAGCTACAAGTGCAGTTGCAGATAAAGATGAAATAAAAGCATTATTTCCGCACGTATTCGGTCAACCCATTGCAAAATTCACTTCAAACGGAGATAATTTATCCGAAGAAAAAAGAAACGTGGGTGTAATTTTATCAGGCGGGCAAGCCCCCGGCGGACATAATGTTATAGCAGGTTTATATGACGCCATTAAAACACAAAACCCTGAAAACAAATTATATGGTTTCTTAGGCGGTCCATCCGGAATTGTTGAAGGAAGCTATATGGAAATAACCGATGAAATTATGGATAAATACCGTAATACAGGCGGTTTTGATATCATAGGCTCAGGCAGAACAAAACTTGAAACAGAAAGCCAATTTGAAAAAGCACTTGAAGTATGCAAGAAACTTAACATTTCTGCCGTAGTTATAATAGGCGGAGATGATTCCAATACAAATGCTTGTCTTTTAGCAGAATGGATGAAAGCTAAAAATACAGGAATTTCAGTTATAGGATGTCCTAAAACAATTGATGGCGATTTAAAAAATGACCAGATTGAAATCTCGTTCGGTTTTGATACAGCAACAAAAACATATGCTGAACTAATCGGAAATATCCAAAGAGATGCAAACTCTGCTAAAAAATACTGGCACTTTATTAAATTAATGGGAAGAAGCGCTTCTCATGTTTGCCTAGAAGCAGCGCTTCAAACTCAACCAAATATCACTTTAATAGGTGAAGAAGTTGAAGCAAAAAAACAATCTCTTGATGAAATTGTAACTTATATGGCAAACATCATAACAGCACGTGCAAACAAAGGCAAAAACTTTGGTATTGCATTAATTCCTGAGGGCTTAATTGAATTTATTCCCGAAATGAAAGTAATGATTTCATCATTAAACGACCTTCTTGCAGGGCTTGAAAAAGATGAAAATTATCAATCCGCAACACAAAATGAAAAATACGAAATAATAGTTTCAAAACTTGATAATGCGTCTGCAAAACTATTTAAATCTCTGCCATCTCAAATAAAAGCACAACTTTTAATGGATAGAGATCCTCACGGTAACGTTCAGGTTTCTAAAATTGAAACTGAAAAACTTTTAATAGAAATGGTTAGAGAAAAATTAAACGAAATGAAAAAACAAGGTCTATACAAAGGCAAATTCTCTGATCAGGCTCACTTTTTCGGATACGAAGGAAGATGTGCAGCACCGTCAAACTTTGATGCCGATTATTGCTATTCATTAGGATATAATGCTTTTGCTTTAATTCAAGCAGGACTTACAGGATATCTTTCGTCAATTAAAAACACAACAAAACCCGCAAGCGAATGGGTTGCAGGCGGTGTTCCTTTAACAATGATGATGAATATGGAAAAAAGACACGGCGAAATGAAACCTGTAATTAAAAAGGCTCTTGTTGAACTTAACGGTCCTGTATTTAAAGCTCTTGAAAACCATAGAGAAAAATGGGCATTAAACGATTGCTATATTTTCCCCGGAGCAATTCAATACTTTGGACCATCGGATGTATGTGATGTAACAACAATTACATTACAATTAGAACAAGAAAAAGCTCTTGTTAACGCTTAAAAAATAACCGGCATTAAAAAAGCTCGTGATTATCACGAGCTTTTTTATCTGATTTTAAAGATAATATATTTATGATAAAATTTAGATAAACAAAAGGAAAAAGGAAACAAAATGCTCAAAGTCGGAATTGTAGGATTACCAAACGTTGGAAAATCAACACTATTTAACGCACTCACTAGTGCCAAAAACGCTCAAAGCGCAAATTATCCGTTTTGCACAATTGAACCTAACGTGGGTGTAGTCAATGTGCCTGATGAGAGGCTATATAAATTACAGACACTTGTAAAAACCGACACTGTTATTCCTACAACCATTGAATTTGTTGATATTGCGGGTCTTGTTAAAGGCGCAAGCAAAGGCGAAGGTTTAGGCAACCAATTTTTGCACAATATAAGAGAAGTAGACGCTATTGTTCAAGTTGTAAGATGCTTTGATGATGTGAATACTATTCACGTATCAGGAAAAATTGATCCCATTGATGATATTGAAACAATAAATATGGAACTTGCGCTTGCTGATATTTCTACTCTTGAAAATATTTCAAAAAGAATAGCAAAAAATGTTAAATCAAAAGATAAAGAAGCCCTAATACAAGATAGTGTTATAAATAAATGTATGCCGTATCTTGAAAAAGGTAAATTTATAAATACATCCGACTTTAATGAAGATGAAAAAAAAGCACTGCACTTTTTCCATCTTTTAATGGCAAAACCCGTTATTTATTGCTGCAATGTATCTGAAACGGACTTATTAAACGGCAATAACTATACAAAAAAAGTAAAAGAATACGTTGGAGATGATGCTGAAGTTGTTCTTATTTGTGCAAATTTAGAAGAAGAACTTGTAGATTTAGGAGAAGAAGAAGCTAAAAACTACCTTAAAGAACTTGGAATTGAAAATTCCGGCATAGAAAGAATGATTAAATCTGCTTATGACATTTTAAATTTAAGAACATACATAACAGCAGGCGAAAAAGAAGTTCGAGCTTGGACAATAACAAAAGGAACAAAAGCACCCGCTGCAGCAGGAGTTATACATACTGATTTTGAAAAAGGGTTTATTAAAGCAGAGGTTATATCCTACGAAGATTTTATTTCGACAGGCTCTTGGGCAGCAGCAAGAGAAAAAGGTGTAGCTCGCCTTGAAGGAAAAGATTATGTAGTCCAAGACGGTGATATTATGTTGTTCAGATTTAATAATTAATTCTTTTAAAATTGTTTTTTAAATCCAATTTCAGGGAATAATATAATTAAAGGACAATAAAAGGTTCAAAGGAAAATGAGCGATATACAATTTCAGACAGACATTGAAAAATTAATAGAAATCTTACCCTTAAAGATTAAAAGAAACATCCAAGAAGGACTTTTGGATGATGCCATTGAAATTGTACTCGACATTGGAAGAATACCCGAAATCAGACTCGGGAACGGAAAAATTATCTCTCTTGGAAACGAAAATATAACAAGAGAAGATTTGGATTATATAACTCAACAACTGCCGGAATTTACCTCGGATAATCGCTCCGGTATAGCAGGAACCCTGCACAGAATAAGTGCTATAAGAAATCGTCAGGGAAAAATCGTCGGTTTAACCTGCAGAATAGGCAGAGTCATAACAGGCACAATAGAATGTATTAAAGATTTTGTTGTACAAAATAAATCAATTCTTTTTCTTGGCCGTCCCGGAGTCGGAAAAACAACGAAATTAAGAGAAATCACAAGACTTATGGCAGATGAACTCGGAAAACGAGTTGTTGTAGTAGATACATCAAACGAAATCGCAGGCGATGGAGATGTTGCACACCCTGCCATAGGAAAAGCAAGAAGAATGCAGGTTAGCCAGCCTGAATATCAAAAAGATATAATGATTGAGGCAGTAGAAAATCATACTCCAGAAGTGATTGTAGTAGATGAAATAGGAACGGAACTTGAAGCGCAAGCCGCAAGAACCATAGCAGAACGTGGTGTTATGCTGATTGCGACAGCACACGGCAACACATTAGATAACCTTATTAAAAACCCGACTCTATCAGATTTAATCGGCGGAGTAGACACGGTTACTTTAGGAGATGATGAAGCAAAACACAGAGGCTGTCAAAAAACTGTTCTTGAAAGACAAAAACAGCCTACTTTTGATATAGTAATTGAAATTATAGATAGAAACACTCTTGCAATTTATAAAGATACCGCTCAAGCAGTGGACTATATTCTAAGAGGCTGGCCTATAACTCCTGAAATAAGAAAAGTTGACGGAAACTATAAAGAAAAAAAGCCTGAAATAAATATAATGCAAAAGGTTGAAGAACTTGAAAACAAAGTTCAAAAAGCTGAAAATTCACCGCTAAGTTTTAATTTTAACAGGCAAAAATATATTCAAGAAAACAAAAAACACAAAAAAATCTATATTTATGCAGTATCCCGCTCAATTGTGGACAAATTAATTGAAAGACTTGATATAGATGCTTCAATTGTAAGGAATGTTGAAGAGGCTGATTTTGTAATTGCCCATAAAAACTTTGCAAAAGGCGGAACTAAAATCCTTTCAATTGCTAACGAATATCATTTACCGGTGTTTTTTGTTCGAACAAATTCTATGAGTCAAATTCAAAGAGTTTTAAAAGAAGCTCTCAATTTAACTCAAGAAAATCAAGAAATTCAAAAATTAACAAATTACAAAGATTCAACAGAATTAGCTCTTGATGAGACAAACGCAGCAATTGCAAAGCTATCGGAAGGAGCAGAAGTAATTGAGCTTGAACCGCAAGATAAAAACGTAAGAAAATTGCAGCACGAACTTGTTGATGCACACGGTTATAAATCAATCAGCGTAGGAGAAGGCAAAGAACGCCATCTTAAAATTTTTAAAGATGAATAAAAGTTATACAAAAGAAGAAACAATAGACGATTTTAATATTAAATATAAAAAACATATTTTTTCAAAATCAATAAAAGTAACACTAAAAAACGATAGTTCAATCCTTGTTACCATGCCTGTTTTTTGCCCTTATAAAACAGCTAAAGACTTTCTTTTAAAAAATTTTGAAAAAATTCAAAATTTTAACTTTAATAAAAATTTTTTAACGCCAAACCTCAAAACCAAATTTGACACATTAAAAATTGTTAAATCAAACAATCTTAAAATTCAAACTCTAAAAAATATTGTTTATTTTTATTATCCTGAAAACAAAGATTTTAATTCAAAGGAAATACAGGAAAATTTAAAAGAAGCATATAAAAAAGCACTTAAAATTGAAGCCAAAAATTATCTCCCGCAAAGGCTGAATTATCTTGCAAAAAAATATAATTTCTCATTTAACAAAATTGCAATAAAAAATCAAAAAACACGTTTTGGAAGCTGCAGTTTTCAAAACAACATAAATTTAAACATAAAACTTATGGAATATGATTTTGAAATTATCGACTATGTTCTAATACATGAATTAGTTCATACTAAAATCAAAAATCACTCACAAAATTTTTGGCTGGAAGTTGAAAAATATTGCCCAAATTATAAGGAACTGAGAAAAAAATTAAAACAAAAATAAAACAAATTATTACAATTTATTTACACAAAAAATAAAAAGTAAACATTTTTTTTGAAATTTCGTTTTAATAAATATATAATGATACATAAAAGGGGGAACATATGAAAAAACTTCTGGTTTTAACTTTAATTGCGCTTTTATGCAGCCCTTGCGTAACTTTTGCAAGAACAAAATATGATTCAACAGGAAGAAAAATTATCTATGACGGTACAATTCGTGGTCAAAAACGTGCAGCAGAAGCTCAAGCAGAAAGACAAAGAAAACTTGAAGCAGCAGCTGCAGCAAGAATGAACTATGAAGAAGCCCTTAAATCTCTAGAAGAACCAAAACCAAAAACAAATTTTTATCAAGATAGAATCAAACAGTAGCAATAAAATAAAAAGACCTCTTTATTGAGGTCTTTTTTATTATGCAACTTTTAAGTTTGTTTTAATTTTGGATGAAACTGAAGAATCTATTACATAATTTTGTTCCATATAATTTCTTGCTCTTTCGTTTGCTTCTTTGTATCCGAAAGTTGTATAAGAATTTGAATTTTGTTCTTCAAGATATTGTTGAGTTAGTTCAGTTAACATTTTTCTATAATCACTTGCAGATATTTTCTTTTTAGCTGAATTTTCAGTATCTTCTGATTCACTATGAACTTTTTGCAAATCTAATGACCCATCATATACTCCGCTTGAAGCACCTATATGAATGCCGTTAAATCTTTCAAAATTACTTGTATCTATTTGAGATGAAATTCCTGTTAATAATTCATTCATAAATATTTCTTCAACTTCAATAGCAGCATTTCCGTTTGAATCAACAATTTTTATTTCAGCTCCAGTTTGAGGATCTCTGATTGTAATTATTGTTATATTGCCGTTATCAAGCTGACCGCCGCCTTCTGCAGCACTTTTTTTATCGTCAATTATATAAGAGGTATTAATCTTATTTATTTCAACTTCATAACCATAACCTAAATCGGGATTTCTTAGAGCTGACACGAAATCGGAAATACTCATATCATTATCGCCTCTAAATAAAGCAGCTATTTCTTGTTGCAAAATATAATCAGCTTCACAATCAAAACTATTTATTATTTCAGCTTTTACTTCATCAGATAACGCTGCTGCATATTCAGCAAAATTAACTTCACCTTCTCTTAAACCTGTAGTTTTTAAACCTGCAGCTTGAAGTTTTGAAATAAAGGCTTCATAAGAATCGCTAATTTCTTGTTCTGTTGCTATAGTTTGCTTTTGAGCTTCTTGCTCAGCTTCTTCAAGTTCTTTTTCAGCTAACTCTTGTTCTTTTTGTTCTTGTTTTCTTCTTGATTCTTCAAGTTCTCTTTGTTCTTGTTCTTTTCTTAGAGCTTCTTGTTGTCTTCTAAGTTCTTCATCTCTTTGAGTTTGAACATCCTCATCAAACAAAGATAAAGTATCTTCAATTACTTTGTTATTATCTTGTGAAGCAAAAGAAGATTGAAAATCTGAAGCGCTAACAGAAGGTGAAGACGAAGCTTGAATTTTTACAGTCTGTGATACAGCTTGCGTCGCTTTATTAATTAAATCTTTTAAATTGGCCATAATACATGTCCTTATATCTTACATATATATAAAGTATATATTTATATAAAGATTTCACTACTCTTTACAAATCTTTACAAAAACTTGTATAATTAATTTATGGATTTTTTTTCGAAAAAAAATAAAAAAATGCTTTTAATTTTTCCGCCGCAATGGACACCTGTAAGCCCGCATTATGCGCTTGCAGCCCTAATTGGGCAGCTAAAAACTAAGGGCTATAGCGCAAAAGCTATAGATTTAAATGTGGAATTCTATAGCGAAATCCTTACAAAAGATTACCTTAATTTTATAAATGAAAAAATTAAAAAAGATTATGTGCGACTTTTTACAAACATAAGAAAAATATATACAAAAGGCAAAAAAGCCGATAAATACAGTCTTGATGAACAATGTGAAATTTATAAATTCGGAAAAATTAAAAAATTTATATCAAGCGACGATACCTACTATACAAGAGTTCCAAACACAATTCAATTTGCTCTTGAAGTTATACGTTCAAAAGAAAGATTTTTTCAACCAGTTAATTTAATAAAGGCAATGAATATTGTAGATTATGCGCTAAATTTAATCTCAATTGCTTATGCTCCGCTAAATCTGGAATTTGAAGCCTGTTATCATTCTTTCATGAAATTAGATTTTGAACATATAAAACATTTTGTTTTTCATAAAGAAAGTAACATCTTTTGGGATTTTTTCAAAAAAAGACTTGACGAAATTAAAGCTGAAAACGCATCTTTTATAGCAATATCGCTCAATTCCTCAAGTCAGCTTATAGCAGGATTAACTCTTACTTATCTATTAAAAAAATATACAAAAGCGCACATTAATATAGGCGGAAATTTCTTTGGAAGAATAAAAGAAGAGGTAATGAAACATCCTGAAATGTCTATGTTTTGCGATTCAATTTCAATTGAAGAAGGCGAAGGCCCGATAATTGAAATGGCAAAATATATAAATGATGAAATTCCGATAGAAAAAGTACCTAATTTAATATATTTTAAAAACAAAAAAGCTTACCTCACAGAAAAAATGACGCCTGTTAAATTAAACGAAATGGCAAATTTAAATTTAGATGATTACGCACTGGATAAATATTTTTGTCCTAATATTGTCCTTCCATATCAAACATCGAGAGGTTGTTATTGGGGAAAATGCACATTTTGCGATCAGGATTTCGGACAAGAATTCAACGTTAAATCAATCGATAAAGTTATTCAAGAAATAAAAGAAATCAAAGAAAAATACAATATAAGCCATTTTGAATTAATAGATGAATCCGTTTCTCCAACATATTTAAAAGATTTATCGGAAAAAATTATAAAAACTAATATTAATCCTAAATTCTTCTGCGATGCAAGATTAGAAACTGCATTTGACGAAGCAACCCTTAAACTTGCCGGCAAAGCAGGGCTAAAAATGGTCATGTGGGGGTTAGAATCAGGTTCTAAAAAAATAATGGAATCCATAAACAAAGGAATAGATTTAGAAAAAAGATTCGATATATTAAAACTTGCAAATAAATACGGTATATGGAATTTTGCGTTTATATTTTTCGGCTATCCTCTGGAGACAAAGGATGATGCTAGAGAAACAATAAAGATGATAGCTAATCATAACGATATAATAAATTCTTACGGAAGAAGTGTTTTTACAATGGGGAAACATTCAAAAATCGCTGTAAGTCCGGAAGAATTCGGCATAACTAAAATATTGAAACAAAAAGAAGAATTTTCTCCAAGCATTGATTTTGAATGTATCGGAATGAGTAAAAAAGAACTTGATGAAATAATAGAAGAATGCAAACAAACCAGCTTAATTCACTACAAAAATCCTCTTTGGATGTATTTAAGATATAGAGAATGGTTATTTTTGTATATTGACAAATTTGGACTTGATTGGGTTTCAAATTACACTGTAAAAATGTAAAGGAAATACTATGGATATATTTGAGAAAATCGGCAAAAAATTCGGGCTTATTGAAGAAAAATCAAAAACAGAACAAATAAAAGAAGATAGAGAGAATATAAAACTAAATCTAGCTGTAAAACTTTATCAGGCTAATTTTACCGATGAAGAAATACAAGAAGTTTTATCAATAATACAAAACGCTGAAGATGATATACAAAAAATAAAAGATAGCCTAATTGGAACAAACATAAATCCAAAAGGAGACCCCATGGAGCCGCTTGTCAAAGGTAGAGAACAAATAAGACAAAGGCAGCTTGAAATGCAAAAAGAACTTAGTGAAACTATTGCAAAATTCCAAAAATTACACAACAATCCTAATTAAAGTTTTTAAGAATTTTTTCCCATTCGTAAGCATTTTTTATACTCTTTTGTAAGGTATTTTCTATCCGCCAATTAAGCATTGTTTTAGCTTTTGTAGCATCAGCAAGTAAAATTGCAGGATCTCCCTGTCTTTTTTCAACATATTCCAAAGGAATTTCTTGACCCAAAACTTCAACTGTTTTATTATAGATTTCTTTTACGCTTGAACCATTTTGAGTTCCTAAATTAAATACATTTGTTTTATTTTCTCGATTTAAATATTCAAATGCAAGCTTGTGAGCTCTTGCTAAATCTTCAACATCGACATAATCTCTAACGCAAGTGCCATCAGATGTCGGGTAGTCAGTGCCAAAAATTTTGAATACTAAATCAGATTTCATTGCCGATTTTAATATATTCGGAACAAGATGAGTTTCAACATCATGCCATTCACCTATATTTTCAAGATAGTTTGCACCAATCACGTTAAAATATCGCAATCTTATCGATTTTAAATTATACGCCTTGTCGTAATCATTCATAATATTTTCAATCATCAGTTTTGTTTTGCCATAAGGGTTTATGGGATTTTTAGGATGGTTTTCATCAATCGGGGTGTATTTGGGTTCACCATAAACAGCAGCCGTTGAAGAAAAAACAATCTTTAAAACATTGTTTTCAACCATTGAATTTAAAAGATTTAAAGTCCCCAACACATTATTTTCATAATACATTCCAGGTTCAATAACACTCTGCGCAACTTGAGAATATGCAGCAAAATGAATAGCAGTATCAATTTTATATTGTTTAAAGACTAAATCAATATCACTTTTATTTTTCAAATCACCTTTTTGAAAAATCACATTTTTATATTTTGATTGAATATTTTCAACAATTTTACTATGACCAGTTGAAAGATTATCAAAAATTACGACATCTAAACCGTTTTTTGCAAATTCAACCACACAATGGCTGCCGATGTATCCGGCTCCGCCGGTTATTAATATCATAATTTTTACCTCAAAGTAAGTCCTGTAATACTTTTTTCAAGTCCAAGTTTAATCTTATTAATCTCGCCTTGAATTATATCGTCTGTCATAGTTTTGTTTTCATCTTGCAAAGTTACCCTGAATGCAAGAGATTTTTTACCTTCCTCAATGCCTGCACCTTGGTATATATCAAAAACTTTTACATCTTTGAAAATATTTTTATCTGCAGATTTTTTAATTACTTTATATATTTCATCAACCGAAATATTTTTATCGACAACAAGAGCTATATCTCTTTGGACAGAACCAAACACAGGTAATTTTTTAAATTTAGGAATACTTGGTGAAATAGCAGAAATCACCTCATCTAAATTTAATTCAAAAATATACAACGGTTGATTAAATTTCAATTTATCCGATAAAACAGGATGTAATTTGCCAATATATCCGATTGGCTCTTTATTTTTACCTAAAATAGAAATTTTTGCGCTCTGAGCAGGATGTAAAAATTGAAAAGCATTTCTTTCTACTTCATTTAATTCAGCGTAAGTAATTCTTTTCGATAAGTTTAACTTATCAAAAAGTCCTTCAAGAACACCTTTTAAAGTATAAAAATCATCCTCTTTCTTTTTATATAAAGCATTTTCAATTGAACCAAAAATACAACCGGACAATTTTCTAATTTCTAGAGCGCCCGAAAAATCTTCGCTCGGCTCAGATTTTTTAATATATATTTTACCGATTTCATATAATCTAAAATTCTTTTGACCGTTATCAAAATTATTTTTAACAACATCAAGCGTACTTGGAGCTAAAGTTTGCCTTAAAGTTGTGTAATCCTCAGAATGAGGATTTAAAACATTAATTGCAGCAGAATTATCCAAAGGCTGCATATATGTTTTGCATAAATTTTGCCCTACGAGAGAACCTGTTACAATTTCATCAAAACCGTAAGCGAGCATAGTTTCTCTAACTGTTTTTACAATTCTTGTATCAAAACTGATATCAGCCCCTTCTGATATATTAGGTATTTCAGGATTTATTTTATCAAAACCTTCAATTCTTGAAATTTCTTCAATTAAATCAATTTCCCTTGTAACATCGTTATATCTATAGCTTGGAACTCTGAATTTGGCTGCCATTTCATTTTTTCCAAGCAATTCAAAGCCTAAATTTTGAAGTATTTCAGTACACCTATCTTGTTCTATTTCAATACCTAAAATTCTTTTAATTTCAGAACTTCTCAAAGTAATATCAATATCAGGCAATCTATCATTTCCGCATTTTGCAATTCCTATAAATTCAGCATCAGCGTACTTTTGTAAAAGTTCAATAGAGCGATACAAAGCAGGTACAACCATTTCAATATCAACTCCTCTTTCGTATCTGGAAGAAGCTTCAGAACGGTAACCTACACTGTGAGCTGATTTTCTATTTGTATGAGATGTAAAATAAGCTGCTTCAAGAGCAATATTTTTTGTATTGGAATCAATTTCTGAATTCAAACCGCCAAAAACCCCTGCAATACAAACAGGACACTCTTTAGAAGCAATTACAACACTTTGGTTTTTAGTTAATTTTCTTTCTACTTCATCAATAGTAACAATGCTTTCATTGTCATCTGCGTATCTAACGCATAAATAGTTGTTTAATTTATCAAAATCAAAAGCATGCTGCGGAGTTCCGTATTCAAGCATTACATAGTTTGTAATATCAACAATATTGTTAATAGGACGCATGCCTGAAGCTATAATTCTTCTTTGAATAAAATCAGGCGAAGGTTTAGTTTTTAAGTTTTTCAAAACCCCGACAGAATAAAATTTACATATTTCATCATCTTTAATTTCTACATTAAAATCAGACAATATTTTTTCTTCAATTTCAGGTTTTTTGAATTTGATTTTTCTGTTAAATAAAGCAGATAGCTCTCTTGCAATACCGATAACACTCATTTCATCCCCGCGATTTGCCGTAGGAGCCACGTGAAATATTATTTCATCAGATAAATTCATTAATTTTTCAAGAGGCAAATTCAATTCAACATTATCATACAGACGATTTAAAATTAAAATTCCGTCTTCTTCCTGCAAGCCCGATAAACCGAGTTCATCCTGCGAACAAAGCATTCCTTGAGATTCAACACCTCTTATAACAGCAGGAGTCAATTCAAAACTTTCGCCGGTTTTTCTATCTAGCACTTTTGAACCCACTGAAGCATAAGGTATAATTTGACCCACTTCAATATTTTGCGCACCGCAAACAACCCTTTTTTCAACTCCGCCTATATCGAGAGTTACAAGATGCAATTTATCGGCATTAGGGTGATTATCGATTTTTATAATTTTAGCTGTTTTTATATTTGTAAAAGCAGGCTTTTTGTATTCAATTTCTTCAACCTCTAGACCCGACATCGTGAGATTATGGGCAATTTCTTCGGGCGTTATACCTGATAGATCAACATATTCATTTAACCATTCGTATGAAACCTGCATTTTTAATTCCTTTTTTATCCTCTTTTAAGTTAATTATATTACAAAAAAGCTATATAACAATTTCAACTTCATTTTTATATGTAACGTAGCCAAGATAAGTATTTGGCGGTTTTTTAAGATTTTTTCTTTTGGTCATGATAATTGAGGTTTTACCTGAATTTTTAGCTTTTGAATTTTGTTTAACAAGTCCGGCACAATACTCCATTACTTCTTTTGTGGGAGTTTTTTCAGTGTTTTTGACCTTTAAAATAACGTGGGAACTGGGAAAATTAAGCCCATGAAACCACAAATCATCGCCTGACGCCATTTTTGAAATTATATAATCATTTTGTTTATTGTTTTTTCCGATATAAATTTCATACCCGTCAAAAATAACAGGTTCTAATTTAATTTTATCCTGTTTTTTAATTTGGGTTTTTATTAAACCAATTTCAGATAGCTCATCTAATATTTGATTTATTTCATCAAAACTTTCAGCTAGTTCAATATTTAATAAAATTGATTCTAAATAGTTAAATTTTTCTTCTGCCTCATTATATCTTTTTTGAATATGTTCAAATTCGCTTTTTGCTTTTTTATATAAAGTATAATATTTCTGAGCATTTTCACTTAATGAAAGCTTATCATCCAATAAAACCTCAACACCCTCTACAACAACCTTATCTAAATTATTTTGATATAAATTCATCATTATATAATCGCCGATTAATTTATATTTTTCCATTTTTTTATTATCGGGCTTATTTTCTAAATTCCTCTTTAATCTTTTGATTTCACCTTTTAGGTTTTTTATAAGGTAGTTTTTCTTTGTACCTAAAATTTCATCAAACATAACATTTGAAAAATAATTATCTATCGCATTTGAAATACTATTACCATTACCCCAAAAAGAAATCATAAAAGTTTTTTCATCAAGCGCTTGAAGCTTTTGAAGAAAATAAAAAACATTTTCCAATTTATCTTCTTTTAAAAAAATACTCTCTAAAAGCGGTTTTGAAAAATAATAGAAATTATTATTAATTTCATCTATACATTTATCTTTAGCAATTTCAAAGAAAGTTGAATAACTGCAATTTAGAATATCCAATTTATTTTTTAGGGGAGGATAAATATATTTTGCACCGCCAAAAACCTCTCTAATTGAACTTTTTTGAACAGAGACATTATGAATTGAACCTATTATTATTTTTGTTGATGCATTATATAAAATTATATTAGAATATTTACCCATAAATTCAAATGCAAGACAAAGTCTTGTTAGAGAACCGATTTCATCAAAATAATCAAAATAAAATTCTAAAATTCTTTCATATTCAACATATCTAAAATCCTTAATTTTTGAACCGTTGATATATTTTCTCAGCTGCATACAAAACATCGGAGGATTTTTAGGAATAGCAATATCTCTTTTTTTAAGAGAATTTTCATCAACAAAACAAATATGAGGGTATTTAGGATTTATATTTATATATAATTTTCGATTTTCGGATTTACTAATATTTCTTAAATTTAAAATGATTTCATATCTGCTCGGCAGCTGAATTTTTTGAACCACCGAACCAAATATAAAATCATAATTTTCACTAAAAAAATATTTTAAAGTTAAAGAATCAAAATTTAACACGTTTTTTTACTTAACTATACTATTTTATAAAATTGTTATATCATATAAATTATGAATTGCTATTTTTTTGGAACATTTAATCCGATTCATCTGGGACATATTGAAATCGCAAGACAGGTTAAAGCTTGTGGTTTTGAGCATGTCATTTTTGTGCCCGCATATATTCCGCCGCATAAATCAACGATTGAAACCATAAGTTATATTCATAGATTAAACATGGTAAAACTAGCGGCAGGAGAAGAAAATGTCTCCGACATAGAATCAAAATTAAAACCCCCAAGTTATACTTATAGAACAATTCAACAATTACCTGAATTTAAAAAAGAAAAAATAAATTTTATAATAGGCTATGACCAATTTTTTCAAATTGAAAATTGGAGGGAACCTGAATTTTTAAAAGAAAATCTTAATTTTATAGTAATTCCAAGAAGATTTAAAAACGGACAGACAATTAACAAAAAAGCTTTTGAATATTTTAAAAACAAAGGTTACAGCTATAAAATATTAAATATAGATTTTTTAGATGTATCCTCTGAAGCAATCAGAAAATATTTACAAAATAACGAAGATATTACAGGCTTAGTTCCTAAAGAGGTAAAAGAATACATTGAAAACAACGGATTATATAGAAAACTGGCTCAAAGAAAACTTATCGACTAAAAGATTTTCTCATTCGCTTGGCTGCGCTCAATGCGCACTTGAACTTGCAAAATTATACAATCAAGATGAAAAAAAAGCTTATCTTGCAGGGTTAATCCATGATATGGCAAAAAATCTTGAAGATGACGCATTATATAAAATTATAACCGAAGAAATTAAAACAGGATACAGCAAACACGAACTCAAAAACTCAAAAACATACCACGCTATAGCAGGAGCATACTTAGCTAAAAAAATATTTGAAATAGAAGATGATGAAATTATATCTGCAATAAGAAACCACACTATAGGTAAAGTTAATATGACAACTTTTGATAAAATAATTTTTCTTGCAGATAAAATTGAACCCAATGAACGAGATGAAAAATATTCAAAAAAAATATTTAAAATTTTAGAAAAAAATAAAGGTACAACAGGACTGGATTTAGCAATTTTAAAATGCACAAAAGAAACCGTAAAAAGCCTTGTTAAAAGAAAACTTTATATTTGTCCTGAAACAATTGACGTCTATAATTACCTCATAGAAAGTGTTGGGTATTTATCGGACGATGATGATTAATCAACATTAACAGGTTCAATATTAATCAATTTAATTGCAGCCTTTGCATTTTGTTTTAAATTTTCATTAATATCATCAAGAATAGTTATCTGTCTTAATACGTCAATTGTTCGTTTAAATGTTCTTACAACATCACCTTGAGAAAATTCTGTATCAGAAAACATATTTTCCCAAGTTTCGGCGCTATTATTATCAGGATTAAGGTTTGCACCTAACCAATATTCTATAAACCAGCAAAATTGAGTATTTATATACATCGGATTTTCGATTTTATTGTCTCTTTCAAGGAGAAATATCTTTCTTCTTATATCTTTTATTTGATTTAAAATCTTTCTTACGTTTTTCGAACAGGGTTTTTGAATTACTTCATCTTTATTTCTTATATCCTCGCTTATAATAGCGCAAATTACAGAAGACAATTCAACCACATCTAAATTATCCAAAAGCCCCGATAAAATTATCTCAGATAAAAACAACTCATTTTCACACCTCAATGCCATAGTAATTTTACCTCTTTGAGTAGGAAAATCATCTTTGAGGTAACCTGTTTGCTCTAAAATAAATTTATGAGATAAAAATTTCTGCCAATAAACATCTTTTTGAAATTCAATTTCTTTATCCAGCAATTTAATATCTTTTTCATACCTTTGAGTTAATTCAAGGCATTTTTTATGTTTTTTATAAATTTTACATATATTACAGCCATAGCTTTCAATTTTTCTTTGAAGCTCCTTTGATTTTTCATAAAATTCTATAACTTCAGGAGCATTATTCGGATTTTTGTATTTGCCTTTTGCTTGTCTTTTAAGGGTTTTGTACAAAGTTCTCATCTGAACAAATTGATTTTTAAACTTATTATAATCTTCAAAATCACAATCATTCAAACCCCATTTACAGGTAAAATCGTGAATATTTTCGATATCTTCAATTCTTTTTTCTTTCTTTTTAATTAGAGGGGTTAATCTATCGGTTGAAGAAAAATACCCAAAAGTCTTGAATATAAGCTCTTTAACTTCATCCAGAGAAAATCTTTGCAATAAATTTAAAACCATTGAATAAGAAGGCGAAAACTTACTTTCAAGAGGATTTGCGTCTGATTTTACAAGATTTGCAACTTCTTCAGGGGTTTGGAAAGGTGTTCCAATGATTACAACATACCCGATTTCATCCATACCTCTGCGGCCCGCTCTGCCTGACATTTGCAAAAACTCATTAGCAGATAGCATTCTATGGCCTGTATCTGTTCTTTTTGATATTGCACTTATAATTGTTGTTCTAGCGGGCATGTTAATTCCTGCAGCCAATGTTTCAGTTGCAAAAACTACCTTTATAAGCCCTTTTTGAAATAATCTTTCAACCAAAACCTTCCAAGAAGGCAATAATCCTGCATGATGAGAAGCAATTCCCGCTTTAACCAATTCAATTTGAGGGTTGTTTTCAAGATAAGGATTTTCTTTTATATAATCATCGACTTCTTTAGATATTTCAAATCTTTCTTCTTCGGTCAACAAATCCAATTTTAAACATTTATTAGCGTTTTCATCACATTTTTTTCTTGAAAAAGTGAAATAAATGCAAGGCAGCATATTTTTATTATACAATGCTTGAATAACACTTATTGTAGGGTTTTTCAGCTTTTCTTTCTTGTTAAAATATTTATATTTAGATTCGGGTTTTATTTTTTTATTTAATTTACCGTCAGGAGTTAAAAGAGGCAATATTGTATCGGGTTTTGAACTGTCATAATAAAAAAACCTCAAAGGAACAGGGCGAAAATCAGTGTATACAAGTTCCGTTTTAGAATGAACCGTATTTATCCAATCAGTTAATTGCTTTGAATTTTTAACTGTTGCACTAAGGGCTATTATTTGAATATTAGTCGGACAATAGATAATGCTTTCTTCCCAAACAGTACCTCTTGATTCATCATTCATATAGTGAACTTCATCCAATACAACGTATCTGACATGTTTTAAATTATCTTTTACAGTGCCAAATGTTGTACCATAGAGCATATTTCTAAATACTTCCGTTGTCATTACGACAATTTGAGCATCTCTATTTATTGTTGTATCACCGGTTAAAAGCCCGACATTATCTTCACCATACAGTCTTGAAAAATCGCTGAATTTTTGATTTGAAAGAGCCTTAAGAGGAGTTGTATAAAATATTCTCTCGCCGCGCTCAAGAGCTAAATGAATTGCGCTTTGAGCAATACAAGTTTTTCCTGCACCTGTTGGAGCACAGACTACAACACTTTTCCCATTTTGAATATGCTCAATAGCCTCTTTTTGGAAATCATCAAGTTCAAAGTTAAATCCGTACATCTTATAAATTTAATTCCACAAAAATAACTATTTAACGCCTGTTGAACCAAATCCGCCAGCAGCCCTTGCAGTATCCGATAAATCATCTGCAACAACAACAGTTGGTTTTAATACTTCCATTATTGCCATTTGAGCGATTCTATCACCTCTTGAAATTTTAAAATCAACTTTTGAATGATTAATTAAGCCGACACAAATTTCACCTCGGTAATCTTCATCAATTGTACCTATACCATTTACAACAGCAATTCCGGATTTAATAGCTAATCCTGAACGAGAGCGAACTTGAGCTTCAGTATTATGAGGCAATTCAATTGCAATCCCTGTTGGAATCATTCTGATTTCACCTGATGGAATTATGATGTCATCTTCAATTGCAGCAACTAAATCCATTGCAGAAGCGCCTGATGTTTTATATTCGGGCATTGAAACAAAATTATCCAGCTTTTTTATTCTCAAAGTTAATTTTTCCATAGTTTGCATATCTTATTCCTTATTAATATAATACAGTTCTTTAAGTCCATATAAAGTAAGGTCTTTATCAATATAATTTAATACGTTGTCCATTTTTTCAAATAGAACAGGTGAGTATCCGCCTGTTGCAACAATTGTAGCTTTTTTTCCCAATTCCTGCTCACATTTTTTAATCATACCTTCAATCATAGCACCATGACCCAATACAATACCGGATAACATAGCAGAAATTGTATCTTTTCCGATTGAATTTTTAGGAGCTTCTATTTTAAGCTTAGGAAGTTTTGATGTAAATTGAGATAATGAATTAGCTTGTATTTTAAGTCCGGGGGCAATAATTCCGCCAATAAAATTAGCATTTTCATCAACTATATCAAACGTTGTTGCTGTTCCAAAATCAATCACAATTGCAGGAAGCTTGTATTTTAAACAAACAGCACTTGCATTTGCAATCCTATCTGCGCCAATTTCTCTATTGTTATTCAAACTTAATTTAACAGGCAGTTTTGACTTATAAGATAAGCTCAAAGCCTCTATATTCAAATATTTTAAAATAGCACTTTTAAAAACTTCGCATAACTGCGGAACAACAGATGAAACAATGGCGCCTTGAATTTTAGTCAGCAAATTGTTGTGATTTAAAATTGCAAGAAGCATAATCCCATACTCATCATCCGTTTTTTTAATGTCCGATGAAAAGCTAAAAGTCTTAATTAAATCGTCATTATCGTATATTCCAAGAGATGTATTTGTATTTCCGATATCTATTACTAAAAGCATAAACTATTTTTACCACAGACAAGATTTTTTTTAAATTACTTTAGATCCAAAATATAATTATGTGAATACCACTCGATATCATCCGTTAAACGAGTTAGAGGAATACGGCATTTATATTTAATTCTCAATGAAACCGCAATCAAAAAATCGCACAAATGCGGATTTTGAGCTAAAATAGGTCCTGTCAGATAAGTTCCTATTACATTATTAAACCTTGCGCCTTCGGTTTTATCTCTGCCATTATTTCCAAGTCCTTGTTTTAATATCAAAAACGGACTCACTCCTGATTTTAAATATGTTAAAATGCTGTGATTTTCAAAACCTGCCACAATTCTGTTTTTTAAAAATTCGCAATTTCCGAAAATATTGCCAAAATGGTGGACTTTACCTGCAATCGAATCCACATCCAAAATCTGCAAACCCTCAATTGGGGCTTGATTATGTAATTGATAAAAATTACCGAAAAGCTGATACCCGCAATTAACGGCAAGCATTGGAACAGAGGAAATCGAAGCAACCTTTAATTCATCTTCGTTTTGTTTTAAATATTTCAACGCAAGCCCCAAATCCTGAGTATTAGAGCCGCCTATATAATAAAAATCATACTTTGAAGCTTGAACTTTATCATTTGCATATATTTCATGAACCGATATATCAATATCGCGCCATTTTGTCCGGCACAAAAAAGTTTCAACGTTTGCTCTATCGCAATCACTTTTTAAAATGTCAGGATAAAGATATGCAATTTTTAGCTTAAGAGGATTTTTTGGCATTTTTCTATTGCTTCATCAGGTGTAATTTTTTCAACAACTCCATCGTTTCTTGTCTTAAATTCAACAAGTCCATCGGATATTGTTTTACCTACTGTTATTCTAATCGGAAAACCAATTAAATCGGCATCTTTAAATTTTACACCGGCTCTATCTGATCTATCATCAATAACAGCTTCAATTCCAAGTTTATTTAATTTATCGTATAAATCATAAGCAACTTTGGATTGAACCTCGTCATCTATATTAACAGGCACAATATCCACATGATAAGGCGCTATTTCTTTCGGCCAAATTATACCAAAATCATCATGGTATTTTTCAATAGCAGCCGCCATTGTTCTAGAAACACCGATTCCGTAGCAACCCATAATATATGGTTTCAGTTGACCTTCAGCGTCAGTGTAGCAAGCATTCATGGGTTTAGAATATTTTGTTCCCAATTGGAAAATATTACCGACTTCAATTCCTCTTGTAACCTTTAGAGGTTTTTTGCACACAGAGCAATATTCACCTTCTTTAACCAAAGAAACATCAACAAAATCAATGTTTTCTTCCAAGTTAGCGCCAACTATGTGTTTATCTTTTTCATTTGCCCCTATTACAAAATTTTTCATACCTTTTGCAGTTTTATCAAACAAAACTTTTACTTTAGTTTTATCTATTCCTCTATAAGAAATAAAGCCTGCTGAAGAACCTAAATATTCAACAACTTCACTTTCTTCCATGGGTCTAATTTCAAGGGCATTTAGAGCGTTTAATAATTTTGTTTCTTCAACTTCTTTATCGCCTCTAATCATAACAACAGCGGGTTTGGAATCGTAAATATAAGCAACCGCTTTTAAAATACAATTTTCATTTATATTTAAAAATTTAGCCAAATCCTCAATAGTTTTAACATTCGGGGTATCAACAATTTCTTCTTTTAAAAACCCACCGTCAGTTATTTCAGAAGGCAAAATCGAAATTGCATGATTTGAATTTGCGCTATATCCACAGCTATCGCAGTAAAATACATCATTTTCACCAACAGCGGTATCTGTTAGAACCATATATTCATGAGAAACAGAACCCCCGATTGCCCCTGAATCAGATTGAACGGCACGAGTTTCAAGCCCGCAGCGTTTAAATATCTTTGTATAAGTATCAGCCATAACCTGATATTCACGCTCCAAATCTTCTTGAGAAGTGTGGAAACTGTATGCATCTTTCATTATAAATTCTCGACCTCTCAATAAGCCGAAGCGAGGACGAATTTCATCTCTGAATTTTGATTGAATTTGATAGACATTTAAAGGAAGCTGTTTGTATGAATTTATAGTATCCGATACAACAGATGTTATAACTTCTTCATGAGTAGGCGCAAGGCACATATCGTTATCGTGTCTATCTTTACATCTTAGTAATTCTTTACCGTATACTTGCCATCTGCCTGATTTTTGCCAAACTTCAGCAGGTTGAACAAAAGGCATTAAAAGTTCTTGCGCGCCTGAAGCATTCATTTCTTCACGTATTATGTTTGAAATTTTAGCAAGAACCCTTTGCGCTAAAGGCATATAGGTATATATTCCATTTGCAAGTTTTTTTATATATCCAGCTCTTACAAGCAATTTATGAGAAATCGCTTCAGCATCATTTGGAAATTCTCTTAATGTTTGCACAAATAATTTTGACATTTTCATAGCGTCAACATACTCCCTTTGATAGTTATAGGTTAATACTAGCGCAAAAACTTTTTAAAATAAATTAAATATTAAAAAATATTTGCCTTTATATTAAAAAATTATATAATAAAGACTATGGATACGGGTATTTTAAGTTGTTTAGCTGCAATCTTTCTTCCGTTAATATACGGATTTTATCTTTTAGTTAAAAGGGTAAGACTCTCATTTATAGATAAAAAAATTTTAAACAATTCTTCAATTATAATAAATCTTTTAAGCTTATCGATATTTACAATTCTTACAGCATCAATCATTAAAAACGATTATATATACAGCTTAAATAAAAATATTTTTAGCTTCGATAATATAAATTTTGATATCGGAATAAATTTAAACACAGAAAACGCATTATTTTTAATTTTCTCAAGTTTTATTTTTACAATTTTAGCCATATATTCAAAATTCTATTTTGAAAAGAAAAAACAATTTTTATTTACAAAACAAAGATACTACATATTCCTTTCTTTTATAAGCTTTAACACCTATATAATGTTTTTATCCTTAAATCTTATCCAAATGCTGTGCTTTCTTATTTTAGAAGGAATAATTATATTTGTTTTTTCGTATTTTGATATATTTAAAAACTGCGCAAATTATAATATAACAAGGTTTCAGAGAATAAATACAATCGGGGATTTTGCGCTTTTAATCTCAATTTTAATTTTATTTAAATATGCAGTACTATCCGAAGGATATATTAGTTCAACTTCTCTTGATTTCAGAGAATTAAACATTCTAACAAGTTATACATACGGAATATGCAATCCTATTGAATTTAAGATAATAACCGCAGGGTTTATTATAGCTTTTATGAGCAGGCTTTTTATTTTTCCTTTAAGCTGCTATAGCAGTTTCTTTGCAAACTCATCTAATTTATTTTTTATATCCTCAATTACCATACCCTCAACAATTGTCGGAATTTTTATGTTTCTTAAAACAATGCCCTTTGTTGAACTTTCTGCAAAATTACAAGATTATTTAATTTTATTATTTATAATTTCAGCTATTCTATGTTCTATATTTTTACTTTTTGAAAAAAACTTCAAAATTATCTACGGAAATTTGATTTCAATATTTAATTCAATTTTTTGCACACTCTATTTAATATTTAAACAAAAAGAAATCTTATGGATATATTTTGGAATTACTTTTGCACTTTTATTTATATTAATGATTCTTTTTACAAAAGATAAAAACGGGTTCAATAGAGCATTAATTACAAATCATAAAGGATATATTCTTGAAAGAATCCATATCTGCTTTTTTGAAACACTTCCATATAAAATTTCAAAAATAATCGATTTTCTGGATAAAAAAATTATCCAAAATTTAATATATGTACCAATCAAACTATCAGATATTTTAATTTCAGCATTCACGATAAAAAACAAAAGAAGAAATACAACAAAAAACATAAGAAATATTTTGATAATATTTGCTCTTTTTGCAATATTAGCAATATTTACAGCTCTTTTTGGGAGATATAAATGCTAAAATTTCTAAATATATATGTGCTTATACCTTTTATTTTTGCTTTTCTAATTGGAATTTGCGGTTTTTTAAAAAACCCGATATATATAAGAAGAATAGCAAAAACGATGTTTTTTATACAATTTGCACTTACCTTTATTCTATTTATTGCAGTCAATGAAGAAAATTTTTCTTTCTTAAATTTTAATTTTAACTATGATAGCGTTTCATCCGTTTTACTTTTTTTAACATCATTTATATTTTTTATATTTTCAATAATTTCAAAAACATTTATTAAAAAATCAACAAGACTTTTTTATTCCGCACTAAGCTTATTTTTAGGACTTATTAACACCGTAATTTTAACCGATAATATATTTCTTTTCTTGGGGTGTATTTTTTGGATATTTTTAACCATTTATTTATTGAACACAAACTATTCAATTGCAAATAAAAAAAATTTTACCAACCAATTTAGCGCAGATATTATTTTATTTTTGTTTTGTATAATCTTGATTTTCTATAATTTTGCAAGACTTTTTATTTTAAATCAAATACCCTTTGATTTTACTGAAATCAAAGATAACTTATACCACATAAATAACACCTCTATTTTAGCTGCCTATTTAGGTTTTATGGTAATAATATTTAGATTTTTAAACCTTATTCCTTTTTCGAATAAAACGATAGATAATTCCAATAAAACAAATTGTTTAATTTCAACCATAAATATGACGGCAGGTTTTTTTATAGGGAACGCTTTATTACTTAAAATATTCCCTGAATTTGATTACATTTTCTATGATCTTGAAGATTATATCGGTTTATATCTGATTTTAAATTTAATATGGTTTATTCTTTTATCTTTCAAAAATAAAAGCCTTATAAAATTTGCATATTATACGCTCAACGCTTTTATAATTACAAATTTATTTGCACTGTTTTCTTTTGAAGAGAAAGATATTTCCATATTCATTTATGGGCTGGTTACGATTATTTTATCTTTTGCGTTTTTATTTATAGTATTAAACATAATTACAGATAAATTCAAAACAGATAAAATCGATGAACTACCAAAAATATCACCCAAAAACAAACTTTTTAAATTCTTTATTATAATTTCAACACTAAATCTTGTTAAAATTCCTTTCTTTGGACTTTTTTCATCAACATTAATTACCTTAATATCAATTTTTTCGATTGAATATGATGGAATAATTTTAAATATCATCCCATATATTCTTGTTTTTAGCGGTTTTTTAATTTCAATAAGTACATTAAATATTTTCTACAAAATAATGATAGAACCACAGCAAATAAATAAAAATTCATTATTGTGCAACCATCAAATTTTATGCCTTTCAATGCTTTTAGTAGCAATAGTTATAACAGGAATATACCCTCAAAACTTTTTTTAAAGGAGAATTTTAAAAAACATGGAAAATATATTAAAATACGAAACAATGTCATATTTTTCTTGCGAAATTCTTAGTGCAATCGGGATTTTTCTAAATTTAATATTCTTTTTATTTTTTAAAAGAAGGTTAAACATAAAAAGAATCTCAGATTTTATAACCTGTGGTGTTTTCATTCTTAATATACTTGTATTAACAGCCATAGGTTTTAGCGCAAACGATTTTAATAATATAAACTATAGCTTTTTAAACGGACTTATAACACTTGATAAGACATCTCTTTTACTAAAGCTATCAATAAATATTTTTATGTTGTTTTTTGTCTTAACTACTTATAAATTAACAAGAAAAGCCCGCTTTAAAACCCCTGTCATAAATTCAATATTGCTCATAATCTCGATTTTTGCAGGACTTATAAGTCAAAATAGTAATTTTATTGTAACTTATATCCTGTTTGATATCGTTGCTATTTTAATCTATAAATACGCATCAAATATGAGAATAAGAAAAGACGATTGCTATTCTGTTGATTTTGTTTTAACTACTGCAACAGCAAGCATATTATTTTTCGGATTTTACTTTCTTACTTTTTTTATAAAAGATTCAATTCAGTTGAATATTATTTATGTTTGTATGGCGCTTGCCTTTTTCTTAAAAGCAGGGATGTTTCCCTTTAGTAACTATCTAACCGATAAAAATTACAAAACAAATATTCCCTATTCAATTTTATTGTTTTGTTTTTTACCTTGGATGAGTACAATTGCATATAGCAATATTACAAATTTCATAAATTATTCAAACGAAATATACCAATTTACAATGATTGTTTTTATTGTTTTATGCGGATTTTATTTTGGAATATTAACGCTAAAACAAAAAAATCTTGTAAAATTTTTAGCAAAAACAAATTATTGCCTTATTTCATTTAGTATTTTAAATATTTTAATACTATCAAACAATGAAATAAGCCTTAAATATTCAACCATGGTTTCTTTTTGTATGCTAAGCATATATTCACTTTTAACTATACTGAAAATTAATCTTAAAATACAAAAAATTAATTTATCAGCAATTAAAGGTATTTTTCTTAATAACAAATTTTTTACATCAATTTTTTCAATATTGCTTTTAATAATTTCAAATGTTGTTCCAAGCGGAATTTTAAAATTTAATATACAAATATTAAACAACATATATTCTTACGACAAAATAGCCTTTATTGCTGTTTTTATATATGTTTTAGCAGGTATTTTAATTCTTTTTGCTTCCCTTAAAATAATTAAAAACCTATACAACTTTGAATTCAGAAACGCAAAAGAAAAATTAACAAAGAAAACAGCGCCTAATTACGCTGTTTCATTGATTATAATTTTATTTTTAATTGTTGGAATATTTTTATAAATTCTCAACAACTTCTCTTTCCTGTAAAGGTGATGAATAGGAATTATCATCTCCCATCCAGCTGTTTGAGAAATTAATCTGATGCTCACCAAACAAACCATCATCTTGAATAGGATCAAAATAAACCTTAACTTTTTGATAAGCGCTCATTTTTCCTGACAGTGTCTTAGGCTGAAAACGTCTTACATAGTTACTATTTATACCTTGGTTTTTTGCATTAACCGAATCCATGACTCTCAGCATATTTTCACTGTATCCTTGGGCCCTTAAAGTATCCACTTTGCTTGATTGATTTTCATCATAATATGCAAAACATCCCAAAGTACTTATTAAGAAAAGACCCGATAAAATTAATATTTTTTTCATTAAACTTCCCCTGTAAACTAGAAATTTCTATCTGATTATATTATATACCATGTTACATTTTTTACAAAATTTTTAAATCTGTTTTAATAATCTTTTCAAGTTCATCCAATAAATCTTCTTGAGGAACTTTTTTTAGCATCTCGCCTTTTTTAAAGATATATCCTTCTCCGATTGCTCCTGCTATACCGTAGTCAGCTCCTGCTGCTTCTTTTGGACCGTTAACAGGACACCCCATCGTTGCAATTGTAATATCAGCGTTTAGATTTGCAAATTTTTCTTCAACTTTTTTTGCTAAGCCGATTAAATCGATCTGCGTTCTTCCGCATGTAGGACAAGATATAAAATTAACTCCGCCTTTTCTTAAATTCAAAGTCCTCAATATTTGTTTTGCCAGCTTAACTTCCTCAACAGGATCTTCAGTTAGAGAAACCCTTATAGTATCTCCTATCCCTTCTGCTAAAAGAGTTCCTATACCTATTGAAGATTTAACAATTCCGCCTCTTAATGTCCCTGCTTCAGTTAAACCCACATGTAAAGGATAGGGTGATATTTCATACATTTTTCTATATGCTTTAATTGTTATCATTACATCTGATGATTTTAGGGAAACCTTTATTAAATTAAAATCAAGTTTTTCAAGTATATCAATATGTCTTTGAGCCGAGATTACCATTTTTTCTTCAAGGGGTAAAGTCTTATCTTCGTATAAATCTTTTTCCAAAGACCCTGCATTAACACCTATTCTAATCGGTGTCATTGTTTCTTTAGCTTTTTCAACAACACGCATGGTATGTTCTATTTTACCAATATTTCCGGGATTCAATCTTAGAGCGTTTATTCCGTTTTCCATTGCAATTAAAGCCAATCTATAATCAAAATGGATATCTGCTACAACAGGAATTGGAGAATATTTAACAATTTCGCCTAAGGAATTAGCACAATTTTTATTTAAAACAGCAACTCTAACTATTTCGCAGCCTGCGTTATACAATTTTTCTATTTGATTTAGGGTTGCTTTTGTATCATCCGTTTTTGTGTTTGTCATAGATTGAATTGAAACAGGAGCACCGGCGCCAATTTCTACATTACCGATTTTTATTTTAATCTTTTCCATTTTTTACAAATAATCCCCTATAGTTAAAATATGCTAAAATCATACCATAAATTTTATCGAAAGGAATAAATAGTGGATAAAAAAACAAAACTTCCTATTATACAAATTGCAATATTTACCTTAATATTTTTTTCTATCTATTCAATTATAAATATATTCAGGTTATATCCTTATAATTTTGAAATTAAAGGATTATATTCTCCGTTAGAAAAAATAACAATTAATCTCGAATTTAAACAAAAAACAACAGA
>CALUWL010000021.1 GCA_944324445.1 Candidatus Gastranaerophilales bacterium
TCAAGAGCTCTTGAAATTGAAAGATTAAAGCAAGAAAAAATTAAACAAGAAAAATTAAAACAAGAAGAAAAATTAAAGCTGCAAAAAGAAAACGAAGCAAAAAAACTTGCTCAAATTGAAGCAAACAAAAAGGCAAAAGAACTCGAACAAAGAAAAAAGACTCAAGAAGAAATCCAAAAAGCCAAAGAAAAACAAAAAGAACTTGAACAAAACAAAAAAGCTCAACTAGAAAAACAAAAACAAGAACAACATAAAAAACAATTAGAGCTTAACGAAAAAAAACAAAAAGAATATGAAAACAAAGTAATTCAACAAGAGCGACAAAAAGCAATTACTAAAAATCCCAAAAAATACAACGAATACAAAGCAACAATTGATAAATATTTAAAAATGACTCCTAAAGATGCATCAATCTATGTTGCAATAGCAAACACATACAAGCTTATGGGAGAGCCAACAAGTGCACTTCAAAACTATAGAGAAGCGCTGAAGTTAAACCCTACAGATTCAGATATATATTACAATCTGGGTCTTACTTATATGGAGCTTAACAGTTTTCAAACAGCAAAAGCAAACCTTGTAAAAGCAGTTAATTTAAATAAAGAAAATGAAAAAGCAATAAAGCTGCTTGCCTTTGTAAATCAAAAAATAATAACTCAAACAATAAATAACGCCTATGAATTATTTGAAAAAAAAGAATACATAAAAGCAAGTGCTATACTTGACGAAGGGCTTAAAAACTATCCGAAAAACGCACAAATGCTATATTATAGAGCACTTGTTTATGACGCTATGAATAGAAATGCAGCCCAAATAATCGATCTTCAAAAAGCTATAGAATATGACCCCGGATATTATATGGCATATTATCAGCTCGGAAAAGCCTATGAAAAAATAAAAGATGAAAAAAGTGCTCTTGTTGCCTATGAAAAATTCTTATCAACAGAGCCTGAGGAAAAAGATTTAATAAACGAAGTACAAAAAAAAGTAATAGCGCTCGGCGCAAAATATTACTAGAAAAAGGAAAGTATGAAAAAAACAGCAATAATTATACCTGCACGCTATGCATCAACCAGATTACCGGCAAAACCGCTTTTAAAAGTTAAAAATAAACCAATCATACAATATGTATATGAAGCAGCTAAAAAATCAAATTTGCAAGATGTTGTAATCGTTGCGACGGATGATACAAGAATCAAAGAAGCAGTTGAAGCTTTTGGCGGAGTTTGCGAAATGACAAGCCCTGACCATAAATGCGGTTCAGATAGAATTGCTGAGATTTCAAGCCGACACCCTGAATTCGAATACATTTTAAATCTTCAAGGTGATGAGCCGCAAATTACACCTGCTGTTATCGATTTAGCAATAAAAACACTTCAAGATGATACTACAGCAGATATTTCAACACTTGTTCGCAAAATAACATCTAAAGAGCAAATACAAAATCCAAATTGCGTAAAATGCGTGTTTGACAATAACCTTAACGCACTATACTTTTCAAGATGCCCTATACCATACGAAAGAAATGCAAATGAGGCAAATTATTATGCTCACATAGGAATATATTGCTATAAAAAAAGTTCATTAGAAAAATTAACGAAACTTGAGCAAGCAGACATCGAAAAACAAGAAAGCTTAGAACAATTAAGAGCACTTAAAAACGGCATGAAAATAAAAGTCGCAATAACAGACCTCAATCCGACAGGAATAGACACGATAGAAGACTACGAAAAATTTAAAGCAATAATGGAAGATAACTAAATATTATCAGGTACTTCTATTTTAACCGGTTTGGATTTATAAAAATCTCTTTTTTCTCTGCCGCCATCAGCGTCTTTTGTAGTTAATTTATCAAAATTAATTCTTGAAGAATCCGAACCAATCAAGAAAAGAAAATCCAAATGAGCAATATCTCTTACAAAGTCATACGACAAGCACAATTTTAAATCTTGCGGCCCAAAAATTGCATACAATCTGGATTCCGTAAGTAAATCTTCTTCGTAATTATCTTTTAAAGGAGAAACTGTTGCTCTAAAACCAAGAGCAAACTTATCGTTAAAGTTGAACTTCTCATTTAACATAATAGAAGATTTACCATAACGATATTTATCAAATACAAAGGGGCTATCGCCATGAACACCTGCAAACATGTATCCAAGACTTGATTCCCAACGTTTAAGCCTTGTAGTTAAAAAAGGACCAATTCTGGCAACGCCAGCTGTTTGACCTGATCCATATAAAGTTGCAGCACTTTGAGCTAAAGCACTTAATGTAACGCTAAAATCTTGTTCTTTATTTTCAAATCTAAATAAATTTTTTCTTAATTCTGCGATATATCTAAATCTTGTAGTACAATATGCTTCTTCTTGATCATGTTTTTGATAATCACTAAATATACCGGCATAAACCCCATGATTAAACCTAGCATCTAAGTCACGAACTGCATAACTTTTTGTATATTCTAATTGAGCAGCATACCCTGAACGTCTAGCACCCATGAAACCTTCAGACATATAAGCATTTCTGCCATATCTAATAGATAAACCGTCAGAAAGTTTATAACGTCCTCTTACAACAAGATTTGTTGTAGGAGTAGCATAACCTGCTTCAACTAAACTGTTGGGCGATCTGTGCCTACCTATTATACCAACACCGATATTACTATCACCATAGACAAGTGCAGGCAATAACTTTAAAGTTTGCCCTTTTGGAAGTTTATATACAAAACCATAACCAATATATGTACCAAAATTCCTCAAAGTTCCTGCTTCAGGTGAATTAATTTCAGAAACAGTATTTTCCTTATCTGAAACAATTTCAATGTCTGAATTTCTGACTATTTTATGGTTGTTGTAATATATATCAGAGCCTTTTAAAAGAAGAGAATTATGGTCGCGATAGCTTGTAATAACAATTTCTTTGGAATCTATTTTATAAACTTGTTTTCTTTGACTTTCAATATTGCTTCTATCAATATTGCGCTGTCTTAAATAATCAACAGCAACATTTTCATATCTTTGAAAACCGCTGGTTTCTAGTGCAAATTCATTTTGCCTTGTGCTTTTAATTGTACCGTTTATCATTTGAATATCGTTTGCAATTAAATATCCTTCCTGAGCTTGTATAAGAAACTGGTACGCCTCAACAGTAGGATTATCCATTAAAATATTTTGCTCATTTAAATCCACAAGCAAATATTCACCGAGCATTTCGATACCATCTTTTATGATTTTAACATTATTATGCAATTTTAATGTCTGCGAAGGCTTATCAAGAACCGCATCATCTGCTTTTAAAACAACTCCCTGAGCTTTTGCAATAATTTCTACGTTACCTTTTGCATAAACGTTACCTTCAGTATCATCATAGGTAATTTTATCAGCATTTATTTGAAATTTATTTTTATCATCAACCTGTTGTTCATTCTTTCTGACTGCAGCATCGTTTTGATTTGATGAACTTATAGAATTTTTGTTTAAATCTAAATTATCACCATTTGATTCATCAGCTGAAATAGTTTCTTCGGATTCAATATTTTCAGAACCATCTTTTATTTTTTTTCTTTTTCTGTTTTCAAAAAAATTCTTAATATTTTTTTCTACTCTGCCACCAACACTATTTTCCTGAGAAAAATTAGGTAATTCAGGATCGTTATAGGTTGGCATGTATTTTTCTTGATTTAATTCAGCACTATCAGCTTCATTAACGATTGTTTTTGCTTTAATTATTTCATATTGAGCAAAAGAACAGCTTGAAATCTGAAATGCAAGCACACTTGCACACAAAACTAAACTTAACCTCTTATTAAAACTGATCAATTGCAACCCTCAATAGTCTTACTTTTTAAATTTACAACAAAAACAATGTCAATTCAAACTATCTTATGAAATTTAATGGATTAGTAGGATTACCTTTTTGACGAACTTCAAAATGCAAGTGCGGACCAGTTGAATAGCCGGTTGTACCAACTTTTCCGATAACTGTGCCTTTAGCAACATTCGTACCTTGTTTTGCAATTGTAACTGACATATGAGCATATAAAGTCGTTGTCGGAATACCGTTAATTTTACCATGGTCAATAATAACAACCTTGCCATATCCGCTGTACCAACCGACAAATATAACCCTGCCTGAATTTGCAGCTCTGATTGGGGTTCCGTAAGGAGCACCAATATCAACACCGGAGTGGAATATTTTTCTTTTAAATATAGGGTGAACTCTCCAGCCAAAAGGAGATGTAATTCTTCCTGGGACAGGACGAGTAAATCCGCCGGTAACAACGACACTAACACCTTCTTTTTGCGTCTTCTTTGTTTCCTGATTAATCATTTGAGAAATTGCTCTTGATTGACGAGCTAAATCCTTTTCGGCACGTTCCCAAGTAGCTCTATCTGTTTTTAATTTTTCAATTAATCTTTCATTTTTCGAAATGGCATCTTGAATGTCGCTTTGCTGCCTGTTTATTGTTTCAATATTAGCTTCAAGATTCTTTTTTTGCATTTCAATTCTTGATTTTAAGATTAAAATTTCTCTTGCACTTGCTTTAGTTTCTTGTAACCTTTTTTTATCATGCGCTATTATGATGTTTTCAAAATACAATCTATCCAAAAAAGCATTAATATCACTCGCATTTAACAAAAATTCAATGTAACCGTTTCTTTTTTGCTTAAAAATCTGAACAAGTCTTTTAGAGGTATAAGCCTGATGACGTCTGTGTTCTACAAGCAATTTATCTAATTTTTTTTCAAGTGATTCTACCTCATTCTGCGCATCCACGTATCGTCTTTTATTTTTTTGTAAACTGTGTTGCGTGTATTCTAGTTTTTGTTGATTTTTATACAATCTGTTTGTTTCAATTCTTTCAAGAAGTTTTAATTTATGAATCTCTTTCTTTGCTTGACCTCTTTGAGCTTCTATTTCGCTTTTTTTATCATCAAGTTTATTGGAAGCAAAAACTTCTGCTTTAGTAAAAAATAAAGCAAGAACAACAACAAAGAAAATTATTTTAGTTTTCTTGAAAATATCTCGAATCATAATCTAAAATAAAACGCTTAAAAAAGCTCCAATTCCAACCATCCAGGCAACCAAAAATACAGTTAAAAATACAACAATTATCTTTCTATGTCTTCTAAAAAATTCCATTTTTTTACCTTTTCCACTCTCTGTACTAATATAATAACAAAAATCTTATTTAATTGGCAAATTGCTTAACAATTAAAGAATTTAATAAATTTTACACCCATCATCAGCTAAATCAATCTTACCGTCATGATTATTATCAACACCATCATGACAAGAATTTCCAGACTCCCAGCCTTCAGCCCTTGGAAAAGCTCTTAAATACTTATCATCAATCGAATTAAACAAATACAAAAAATAATCTCTATAAAAAAGAGCAACATTCATATCTTCAATCACAACAACATTTTCATCGTTTTTATACAAGCCGTTAGCTGAAAAATTAGCGCTTCCTGTTATTAAGATTTTCTTATCAATGACAATTGTTTTTTCATGATTTTTTCCGCCCCAATTTTCAATTTTAAGTGGAATATGAGCATTTCTTAATTGTAAGATTTTATTTTTAAAATTTATTGCACCTAAAGCATCAAGCAAAATAATTACTTTTACACCGCGTGTTTTTGCTGAAATGATTTCTTCAATAATATTTTTATCAGTAAGATAAAAGGCTGAAATCAAAATTTCATCTTTAGATTCTTTTATCTTAGGAACAATATACAAATTATTCACATCATCCTTTGGCAGAAAATAAAATCTTACTATGCTATTTCTCAACTTAACAAAATTGGCATTAATTTTTTCTTTTCTTTTTGAAAATTTACCAGCATACATTTGCTCAAATTCTTTTAAATAATATTTAGCAACTGCTGCTGAATTAAAAACAAGGGCAATATTTGCATTGTAACCACCCGAATCAGTAGAAGAAATATTGGTTGAACCCGTTATAACTTTTTTATTATCAAATATAAAAAATTTATCATGCATTAATATTTGCGTCTTATCAAAATGAGAATCAAATTCATTAGCAAATTTAATTGTTTCAGGATAAATTTCAGACATATTTTTACTATAATCCAGTACAGAACGGATTTTAACCCCTCTAGCTTTTGCTTTTCTTAAAGCATCAACTATCTCTTTTTGCTCACCTATTGTATATAGCGCAACATCAATAGTATCAACTGCCGAATTAATTTCTTTTATAATTCTTTTTGTAAATAAAGTATTACAATTAAAGTTTGGTTTAATATATTCAAGCGGGTTTATTAAATAAATCTCAAAATATCCAAAGTTTTTATAAACTGATTTTTTATATATACCGTTACTCTTAGGTATTTCATAAGTTATATTTTTATAGTATTTATCGCCAAAACAAAACTTGCAATAATGGTAAATACTATCTATTTTCTTTTTTAATAATAATTCTCCTCTGCTAGCAAGCAAAGCATATTTACAATCAGGCTTATGAATAACTCCGGATTTCAAATTCAAAAACAAAAAATCTAATGCAGACAATTCTTTTGAATTTCTTTTAATTTGACTAATATTTTGTATGGGTAAATAATTTACATTGCTGCAATCAGAATTTATGTAGGCTAATCCGCTCGACAGCAAAAATTCACCTAAATCACGCCCCATAAAGTCAACTTCAACAAGATAAGCGTTATATTTTAAATTTTTAACTTTAGATTTTAGTACTACATAATTACCTTCAAGATTATCTTTTGCCCAATTTCTTGCTAAATAGCCAACTTTCATATAATCAGTAACCGATATTTCCAGTTTTTCTGATTTTTCCTTTGAATAATTATTTTGCAAAGGCGAAAAAGCATTAACATTCTTTAATTTAACTAATTCATCCGAATCAATATTATTATTTTCATTAAAATCAAGATAAAACCAGTCTGCTTCATTAACTTTTAAAACTTTATAGACAGAACTAGAAACATGCTTTGCACTCAACAAAACAAAGACCAAAAACAAAATCACGAGAAAAGCAATTGTAAAAAGTTTCGTTTTCATAACCTAAAAACAATATAATCTAAAAATTATAAAAATGATTAATTTTTGTTAATAAAAGTTTACGGTTGGTACTTGTTTATTAATTTTGTTTAATATATTATTAAAAATACTGGAACCATTATATAAAAAGGACAAAAAAATGAATCCTATAATTACAGAACTAGAAAAAGAATATACGGGTCGTGAAATGCCTGAAATCAACCCTGGAGATACTGTTAAAGTATTCGTCAGAATTATCGAAGGTAATAAAGAAAGAACTCAGGCTTTTGAAGGAACCGTAATTAAAAAACGCGGTAGCTCTATCAACAAAACAATCACTGTAAGAAAAATATTCCAAGGTGTTGGCGTTGAACGTGTTTTTGCGATTTACTCACCAAGAATTGAAAAAATCCAAGTTTTAAGAAAAGGTGATGTAAGACGCGCTAAATTATACTACTTGAGAGAACGTTCAGGTAAAGCTACACGTATTAGAGAAAAAATGGAAAAAAGATAATTTTTTTCAAAAAACGTTTCACAATGCCTTGAATTATGCCCAAATTAGCAAATTCAAGGCATTTTTAAAAGATTATGAATCATATACATTGGTATCCCGGGCACATAGCAAAAGCCCAAAAACAACTTAAAGAAAAATTGAATTTAGTTGATGTCATTATAGAAGTGATAGATGCTAGAATTCCGTATTCTAGTATGTACAAAACGACATCGGAACTCTGTCCTAATAAACCAAGATTAATTCTAATGAATAAATCAGACGTTTCTGATAAAAACTACAATGAAATTTGGGCAAAGATAATATCAGAAAAAAACAATTCAAAAGTAATTATCACAAGCCTTTCAAACAAAAAAGATATAAGCAACATCATAAGCAATGTGGCAGCCTTATCAAAAGAAGTTATGCAAAAACGCCTTCAAAAAGGACTTTTAATAAGACCGACAAGAACAATGGTAATAGGTATGCCAAACGTCGGAAAATCAAGCACTATAAATAGACTCGTTGGAAAATCAAAAACAAAAACAGGGGCAAAAGCGGGAGTTACAAGGCAGCAACAATGGGTTAGAATAAATGATAAAATTGAGCTTCTGGACACTCCTGGAATAATTCCAACTGTCCAAGATGATCAAAATCAAGCCCTAAAACTGGCATTTGTGAATTCTGTAGGAGAAAATGCATACAATAGTGAATATGTAGCAGAAAAACTTCTTTCGCTTCTAAATGAGCTATATCCCAATGAGATTAAAGAATATTTTGAATTCGAAAAAGATAAAAAGATATCACTTGAAACAGTTGCCATAAAAAGAAAATCGATTTTAAAGGGAGAAAAACCAGATACAATAAGAACAGCTAATATTATTCTTTCTTGCTTCAGAGAAGGAAAAATTGGAAAATTTACATTGGATAGACCTGAAAATTATGGACTTATTTGAATTTGATAAAAACGAAAAAATAATTAAAACTGAATTGAAGCTTATTAATGAAAATTTTAATTACATAATAGGCTGCGATGAAGCAGGAAGAGGCCCGGCAGCAGGAGGTGTATGGGCCGGAGCAGTTTGTTTTAAAGATAATATTAACGCTAATGACTTCATTAAATTAAACGATTCAAAAAAAATAACACCCAAAGTTCGTGATGAATTATATGAGATAATAAAAAACAATTCCTTTTGGTCAATAAAAGCAATAACAGTAGAAAAAATTGAAGAAATAAACATCTTAAATGCTTCATTATTAGCAATGAAATATGCAGCAGAAGATGTCATATCCCAAATTAAAGATAGCAACATTTTAACACTCATAGACGGCAACAAACTTATTAAAAATTATAATTATTCACAAAAATACATAATAAAAGGGGATTCAAAATCCGCAAGTATTGCAGCAGCAAGCATTCTTGCCAAAGTTTCTAGAGATAGGTATATGGATAAAATTGATACAGAATATCCAAACTACGATTGGAAAAATAACAAAGGATATCTAACAAAAAAACATATAGAAGCCATTCAAAAATACGGAACAACAAAATATCATAGACTTTCATTTTTAAAAAAAAATAACAAAAAGCCCCCAAGAAAGCTTGGAGGCTAATATTATATAATTCTTCACTATTATTATAACAAGCTTAAAGCGATTGAAGGTGCTTGGTTTGCTTGAGCCAATAAAGATGTAGAAACTTGTTGAAGTATTTGTTGTTGAACATAATTTGAAGCTTCTGAAGCGATATCAGCATCTGTAATAATAGATTTTGCACTTGATAAGTTTTCATATTGAATTGTTAATGTATCTAATGCAGATTCTAAACGGTTTTGAGCTGAACCAATCAATGATTTTCTGCTTGTTACGTTATCAATACCTGTATCAAGATTTTCTATCGCTGTTTTAAACGTTGCAGCAGACATTGTTGTTAAATCAAAATCAGCAGCACCTGTTAATTCTTCAAATTTAACACTTTCAAATACAGTATTTGCAACTGAAATTGTGTTATCATCATCTGCATTTGCGCCAACTTGGAATGTCATACCTTTAGCTTTTAAGCCAGCATCTTCAAACAAACTTAATTGAGAATATTTAGAAGATGTTGATACACGGTCAATTTCTGCTATACGTTCTGCTACTTCATCTTGCATTGCTTGAATTTCTTCTTCTGAATAAGTACCGTTTTTTGCTTGCAAAGTCAAGTCACGAATTCTTGACAAGTTATCTTGGATAACATCCAAATTTCCTTCTGCAGTTGATAATAAAGCTGTACCGTTTTGTACGTTCTTTTGAGCGATTTCATTACCGTTCAATTGAACTTGCATACGAGCAGAAATTACAGTACCTGCAGCATCATCTTTTGCGGAGTTAACCTTCAAGCCAGTTGACATTCTTTCCATTGCTTGAGACAACTTGCTTGTTGAACCTGACAAAATACCTTGGATTTTAATTGAATCCACGTTTGTGTTAATAACTACTGACATAAATGAGCTCCTTTCATAAAGCCTTAACTAATACATCCTTGCGTTTATTAAAATAGTTACAAGAATTCAATGCACCAAAAGGCAAAATTCATAACACACAAAAGAAAATATTAATTTTGTTAATATTTAAAAAACGTGGAAATTCAACTGTAGGTTCAATTTTATAAGAATTAAAATATTAAGAATTGTAAAAAATTTTCAAAAACGTTATAAAACTAGAATAATGGGAAGTTATTTTTAACCCAGTTTATTTCATCTGTTTTAGTTTTAAATTCAGCCATTTTATCAATTTTAACCTCAAAAAGGCTATCTAATATAAACCCTATTTTTTTATCTTTAGGATAACCCAATTGAATTAAATCATTACCGTTGATAAACAACCTAATATTTTCATTTTTTTTAAAATAAATCACATTATCATCGAGTGTTTTATAGTAATAATAAGCCAAATCAGAAGCTTTGATACGCGAAAATAACTTAAACATATCTGCTTTACTTTTAAAACTGTATTTATCAATATCCTGATTTTTAATTACATTTATACAAAAACTCGCAAAATCATAATTATTTAGCCCTAACAAATCGCATATAGAAAAAACTTTTTCAATGTTTATTAATAAATTTTCAGAAGTAAAAATCTTTAAATATTCATTATTAACCACTTCCTTGAATATACACTTTCCATAATCCCCTTCTAATAGCTTTTCCAAAACCGAAAAAGCCCTATCAATGCTCATCTTGTTTCTATCAATATTTAACATATAATCATTGATAAGTTTTTTATCCTCAGCAGAAAATTCAAAACCAAAACGATACTTAAACCCAAGCCCCCTTAAAATTCTTGTCGGATCATCAATATAACTTTTTTGGTGCAAACTTTTTAATATTTTTTTTTCGATATCCTCTATTCCGTTTACAAAATCGTAAACTTTATAAAATAAGTTATCATTTACAACAGAAAATTCGCAATATAAAGAATTTACGGTAAAATCACGCCTTAAGCAGTCTTCTTCAATATTTACTCCAACTTCATCTACAACAGGCAAACATCCGCTATATGGGTACGATTCTTTTCTGGTTGAAGCCATATCAAAGACTTTATCCTCGAAAACAACCTTACATGTATCAAAATCTTCATGCAAAGATTTAAGTTTTATACAGTCAGGCAAAGTTCTGGCAAATTCAATTGCTGATCCTTCAATTAAAATATCCACATCTTTTACATCTATATTTAAAAAATTATCCCGAACAGCACCACCGACAAAAAAAACCCTAATATTTTGTATAGATGCGCTTTTCGCGATAATTTTCAAAAATCGATTGACATTATCATCAAAATTGAAGTTCAACACATTTTCCTTATTTTTTAGATAAAACTTCAGGATAATTCTTTTCTATGAAACTTGTATTAAACTCACCCGATATAAAATTATAGTTTTTTAATATCTTCTTATGAAAACCAATAGTCGTTTTTATACCGGTAATAACATAGTCATCTAAAGCTCTCAACATTCTTTTTCTGGCTTCATCTCTGTCTCTTCCCCAACAGATGACTTTACCAACTAAAGAATCGTAATAAGGCGGAATTTTATAGCCTGTATAAGCGTGAGAATCAACACGAGTACCGAAACCACCGGGAGCAATATATCCTTCTATCATACCCGGACAAGGCATAAAGCATTTTTCATAATCTTCAGCATTAATTCTGCATTCTATAGCATGACCTGTCAATTTAATATCATCTTGCGTATAGGATAATTTTTCTCCTTGAGCAACCCTTATTTGTTCTTTAACAATATCAACATTGGATATCATCTCAGTTACGCAGTGCTCAACTTGAACACGAGTATTCATTTCCATAAAATAAAATTTCTTATTTTTCGGATCGGACTCATCAAGTAAAAACTCAATTGTACCAGTTCCCTCGTAATTAATTGATTTAGCAGCATTTATTGCAGCTTCACCCATTTTTTTACGAATATCTTCGGTAATTGCAACGCTTGGCGCTTCTTCCAAAAGTTTTTGGTTTCTTCTTTGAATAGAACAATCACGCTCACCTAAATGTATAACGTTTCCGTAGCTATCCGCTAAAATTTGCACTTCGATGTGTCTTGGGTTTTCAATAAACTTTTCAACATAAACTTCAGGATTAGCAAACGCACTTTGAGCTTCACTTCTGCATAAATTGAAGGCATCATCAAGTTCGCTATCTTGCCTTACGATGCGCATACCCTTGCCGCCTCCGCCTGCTGTTGCCTTGATGATAATAGGATACCCAACTTTTTCCACAAACTTACGTATAGTAGCAGTATCATTTACTATACCAAGCCCCGGAGTTATAGGCACTCCAGATGCTTCCATTGTTGCTCTTGCGTTAGCCTTATCACCCATTTTCATCATAGCTTCTGCTGAAGGTCCAATGAACTTAATATGATGTTCTTCGCAAATATCAACAAAATCGGCTCTTTCTGATAAAAAACCGTAACCCGGATGTATAGCGTCAGCCCCAGCAGTTAAAGCGACCGAAATCAAAGCAGGTATCGAAAGGTAACTCTTTGAACTTTGAGCAGGTCCTATACAATATGCTTCATCAGCTAATGATACATGTAAACTTTGGCTGTCTGCTTGAGAATAAACTGCAACAGTTGCAATACCTAATTCTCTGCACGCTCTTATTATACGAATGGCAATTTCGCCTCTATTTGCAATTAAAACTTTTTTAAACATAACAATTCCTTGGCTAAAAGCTAGAAGCTTTTATTTATACAGTTTTCCTTATTCAACGTACATTAAAACTTGACCATATTCAACACTTTGGCCATCTTCTACGCAAATTTCTACAATTTTTCCTGAAACTTCCGATTCTATTTCATTCATTAATTTCATAGCTTCAACTATGCATACAACTTGACCGGCACTTACCACATCGCCAACTTTAACAAAGGGCTTTGCACCAGGTGCAGGTGCTGCATAAAACGCACCAACCATAGGAGATACAATAGGTGTACCTTTTGAAGCTTGAGGTTTTTCTTCTTTAGGAGCAGGAAGAGCACTAGAAACTGGTGCAGCTTGTGCAACAGGAGCTTGTACAACAGATTGGACAACGCCACCAGATTCTTTTCTTACAGTAATAGCTTGCTCACCATCTTCTAATACAATTTCTGTTAACTGGTTATCAGTAACTATTTTGGCAATTTTTTCAATGTATTCTATTTCATATTTCATATATTAAAATCCTTACACTCTATCTAAATATTCATTTGTTCTGGTATCGACTCTTAAGGTATCACCCACTTGAATAAAGAAAGGAACATTCACCACAGCTCCACCTTCTAAAGTAGCTGGTTTAGAGCCACCCTGAGCAGTATTACCTTTTTCAGCAGGAGGTGTATCTATAACTTTTAGTTCAACAAAATTCGGTAAGTCAATTCCTATTATTTTGCTATCATGAAGCAAGATTTGAACTGTCATATTTTCTTGAAGATATTTAATACCGTCTCCAACTCTATCAGCAGGAACAGGAAGCTGTTCATAGCTTTCCAAATCCATCATCACAAGGTCATTACCTTCTTTATATAAATATTGCATTTCACGTCTGTCAAGCATAGCTTTTGCAACTTTTTCACCAGCTCTAAAAGTTTTTTCAACTACTTGCCCTGTTTCAACATTTTTCAATTTTGAACGGACAAATGCAGCACCTTTACCTGGTTTTACATGTAAAAATTCAACAACAGACCAAAGTCCGTTATCAATTTCAAGTGTTAAGCCTGTTTTTAAATCGTTTACTGAAATCATATATTATTCCTGTTTAACTAATCTTCAAAGTCATTTTATCATAAACTTGAATTTTTACATAAAAATTTTGGTCATCTTTTGCTTTTTGTAATATTTCCATGGGGGGATTATCTATTTTTTTCAATAATTGCGCAGTTTTTTCTCGAATTGTATAATCGTTAAAATTTATCGTATATTCTAAAATTTCTAATACTTGAGAATTATATTTTCCGCTAAAACAATAAAACAATGCCTCTAAACTCCAATAAAGCGCAAATAATTTTTTATTTTTGGCATGGTTTTTTGTGTCTCTTTTTTTTCCTTTAAAAAAGTCATTATTTTTTAATTCATATTTTTTAATTTCATTAATAAGTTCAAATATTTGAGCAATCAAATCTTCTTCAATGAAATCAGCAATACTTTTTGTGTTGGATAAAATAGAACAAATAGCTCGTGAAACATTAGGATTTATATCTATAATGCCTTTTAGAATTTTGTTTTTAGAAAATTCATCTAAAAAATATTCAAAATATTTTGGACAAATTTCTTCCAACTTAATAGCACAAGCTTCTCTTAAAGGATTTGAACAATCGGTAAGATAATCAATCAATATTTTAGCATCATCACAAGTGTTTACATGCCTGATATTAATAATTTGGAAAATTTTAGAAAAATCATCAAGATTTTGATTTTTTAAATCTTGAAAAATCATCTCATTATCATATTCTACGTTTGTATAATTATCTAAAATTTCATCAGCCATATTAATTATTAAACCATATCAATAACTGTAAGCAAAAAAGAAAAATAAAATTATATAATTAAGATTGACTTTTAATTTAAAAAAATTAATTTAATACTAACGGAGGCAATAAAATGGATATAATTAAAAAACTTTTTAGTTTTAACGATGATGAAAGCTCAGCAATCGGTCTTTGCAAATTCAATGACGACTTTTTTAAATTAACAGATGTTAAAGAACAAGTAAAAAAAAGAATCAAAAAAGATGCAACACTAACCCAAATGTTAAAAAGAAGCATTTAGATAAATCTATATGAGTAATGAACAACAAAAGGAACAAAAACCCCCAGAAGCATTCCACAAAAAACTTCAAGCGGTGTATGACCTAATAATTCTTTAAGTGCTGCATAGGGTTTTACTTCATGGTTTTTTTGAACAAATTCATCAACAAGCCTGTTTAAAGTAGCGGCGGTTTTACCTGCGGCTCTTCTGATACCGGATGCATCTTGCATAACTATCAAAGAAAATCCCAAAGAAACCGCAAAAAGCATTGAATCAATACCTTCAATTAATGCAACCGAAGTAGACAACGCAATTACACCTGCGGTATGCGAACTTGGCATGCCGCCTGTTGTTGTAAAAATCTTAAAATTTATTTTTTTATGTGTGCAAATATAAGTAACAACTTTTATAAACTGAGCTATAAAAGCACTTATTAAACCACTGCATAAAGCTTCGTAACCCGTGTTATAAAATTGAACCTCGCCCACTATTTTATCCTTTTTATTAACATATTTTCTATTTCATCAAAAATTTTAGAACTTATTTTTAACTCATTCAGTATATCATGATTTTTTTGAATAAGAGAATAAAAAATATTTTTAGCTCCATCTAATCCAAAAGCGCTAACATAAGTAAGTTTTTTTTCGGTTAAATCCTTACCTGCTGTTTTTCCTAATTCATCAGTAGTTAATGTGCAATCAATAATATCATCATAAACTTGAAACAAAACACCGAAATTATCGGCGTATTCTTCTAATTTTTTTAATATATCATTATTAACATTTGCAACTTTTGCACCCATGCTTATTGCGCATTTAAAAAGTGCAGCAGTCTTATATTTGTGAATATATTTTAAATTATCAAAATCAATTATTTTACCTTCCGCTTCTAAATCTGCAACTTGTCCTGCTACAATACCCAAAGCACCAGCAGTACATAAATAGTCCTTTGTAACATCCAAAACAACATCTTTAGAACATCTGTCTTTTAATTTATCGATTAAAATCTGAGCACCAAATGAAATAAGAGCATCTCCGGCAAGAACAGCAATACCCTCACCAAACACTTTGTGATTTGTTGGTTTTCCTCGCCTTAAATCGTCATTATCCATACAAGGCAGATCATCATGAATTAAACTATAAGCATGCATAATTTCAACTGAACAAGCACAAGTTAGCGCAGAATCTATATTACCCTTAAATAAATCAGCCGTTTCAAGACACATTATTGCTCTTAATCGTTTACCATCCAACATTGTAGTATAGCGCATGGAATCCCAGATTTTTTTTGAATAAGAAGAATCTTTTGAATACTCGTCAAAATATTCTTCTAATTTATTTATTGTAAGATTTTTAAAGTTTTCCATTTATACGTCTTCCTTAATTTGCTGTTTTATTGTATTTCTTGCGCTCAATCTTTTTTGCTTAGATATCTTCAATAATGTATTAGTTCCTGACTCTTTCTTGTATTCTTCTAGCTTAATGCTTTGTTTTGAAATTTTTTCTTTATACTCCATACACTCAGCTAAAAAAGCAAGGTAGCTTTCGTATCGGCTACAATCTATCTTATCAAGATTATCACAAACGGAACAAATATTTTTTTTATCAGTATTATGAAGGCAATTTGAATATTTGCAGCCGCCCTTAAATTTTTTTATATCATCAAACAAATCAACAAGCTCACCAGGCAGCATAAAATCAAACTTTAAATTAGAAAAACCGGGAGTATCAGCTATTCTAAAATCTCCACATTCTATAATTTCAACATGGCGGGTTGTGTGAGAACCTCTTAATGTTTTTTTTGAAACTTCTCCGACTCTTAAATTTACATTTGGATTTAGTGCATTCAAAAGAGTGGATTTACCAACACCTGACATGCCGACAAATACAATTGTCTTGTTTTTAATAAATTGAGCCAAACTATCCAAATTAATCTTATTTTTCGCACTTATAAAAAATAACGGATAACCTAATTTTTCATATATGTTTTTAATTTTTAAAATTGTATTTTCTAAATCCTTATCCAAATCTTCCTTATTAAAACATATAGCGCAATCAATATTAAAATATTTTAAATATACAAGATAACGATTTAGCTGAATAAAATCTAATTCAGGTTCTTTAATTGAACACACTACAAGTGCTAAGTCAATATTTGCAACTTTAGGACGAGCTATAAAATTTCTTCTTTTTAAAAGTTTAGAAATAAAACCCTTGTCATTGCTTAATTCAACAAAATCTCCCACCCGAACATCAGCTTTTTGTTTTTTTAAAGTATCTTTTAATTTGCAAACAAATTCCTCATGTTCAAAATTCTTAACATAATAAAAATCCGAATGTATTTTGTATACTTGGGCTTGCATAGTTTTATAATAATTAAAAATTTAACCTTATGCAATGTTTTTGTAGTGTTTTTTATTTTATAATATAATTTAAAAAAAATACTTGGTGAGGATATTATATTATGACTTTAACCGATTGGTTCAATAAAAGAAAAATACAACAAATAGCAGCACGTGATAACGATGTGCACATTGATGATTCAATAGGAAAACTTTGGACTCTTTGTTATAACTGTTCAAGCCAGCTTCCAAAAAAAGATTTGGAAAACAACTTAATGGTATGCCCGAATTGTGATTATCACTTTAGAATAGGCGCAAAAGAAAGAATAAAACTTATAGCAGACGAAAACAGTTTTACAGAGATGTTCTCAAATATAAAACCATGTGATCCATTGGAATTTGTTGACACTCAAAGTTATAAACATCGTCAAGAGCAGGCGCATGAAAAATCAGGACTTGATGAAGCTGTCATAACAGGAACATGTTCAATTTCAGGTCAAAAAGCAGCAATTGCTGTTATGGATTTTGATTACATGGGTGGTTCGATGGGCTCTGTTGTAGGAGAAAAAATAACCAGAATTCTTGAGTACGCTCTTGAAAATCGACTTCCATCAATTGTTTTTACAGCTTCCGGCGGAGCAAGAATGCAAGAAAGCGCTTTAAGCTTAATGCAAATGGCAAAAACGAGTTGCGCAGTTGCCAAATTAAATGAAGCAAAACTTTTATACATTACTGTTCTGTGCGAACCGACATTTGGCGGTGTAACAGCTTCATTTGGTACAATAGGCGACATTATCATAGCTGAAAAAGGAGCTCGTATAGGTTTTGCAGGAAGACGCGTAATAGAACAAACCATAAGACAAAAACTTCCCGCTGATTTCCAAACAGCAGAATACCTGCTTAAATATGGACAAATTGATTTTATAGTTGAAAGAAAAGACATGAAGGAAAAATTAGCAAAATTAATTGCCCTTCACTCAAAAAAATAAGGAATTTAAGATGAGCGAAAACAATAAAAAGGTTCAAATTCTCGACTTTGAAAAACCGATATATACAATACAGGATAAAATCGAAGAACTCAAACAAACAAGCAAAGATACGCACATTAACTATGATGATGAGATAAAAAAATTGGAAGAGCAAACTAAAGTGTACAAAAAAGAATTATATGAAAAATTGGAACCATATCAAAAACTGCAAATAGCACGTCATCCGCAAAGACCTAATTTTATGGATTATGTTCATTTTATGTGTGAAGATTTTATAGAACTTCATGGCGATAGACACGGCTATGACGACAAAGCTATTGCAGGCGGCATTGCAAAAATTGACGGTCATAATGTAATGCTAATCGGAACAATGAAGGGTAAATCCACAAAAGAAAATCTTGAATGCAATTTCGGCATGCCTCAACCGCAAGGCTATAGAAAAGCCTTAAGGCTATTTGAACATGCTAATAGATTTGATTTACCGATTATAACTTTAATTGATACAATGGGAGCATACCCCGGTATGATGGCAGAAGAAACAGGTCAAGGCGAAGCTATAGCGGTCAATTTAAAAGAAATGGCAAAATTAGGAGTACCTATTATAGCCGTAATTACAGGTGAAGGCTGTTCAGGCGGAGCTTTAGGTTTAGCTGTAGCTAATAAAGTTATGATATTAGAACATGCTTACTATACAGTAATTTCACCCGAGGGCTGTGCTTCGATACTTTGGAAAGATGCTTCAATGGCAAAAGTTGCAACCGATGCTCTTAAAATAACAGGTGAAGACCTTTTAAAATACGAAATAGTAGATGAAGTAATAAAAGAACCTGTGGGCGGAGCGCACTATAGTGCTGAAGAAATGTCAAATAATCTTAAAGCATCTCTATTAAATGCACTTAATGAATTTAAAGACTTGACATCAGATGAATTAAGAAATCAAAGATATTCAAAGTTTAGAAGAATGGGAGTATTTCAACAATAATTTATAGAAGTAGGTAAATTTTGATTTTTAATAAACTTAAAAAAATATGGATAGGATTAGCAGTTTATTTATTAGGCATGATACCGGCCCATGCAGCGCTTAGTTTGCCTAATATAAATGTCAGTATGCAAAACGTATCGACGCCGCAAGAATTTACTCAAGGCGTTCAAGTTCTTATTTTGCTTACCATATTAACCCTTGCACCTAGCATAATTATTATGACAACAGCATTTATAAGAATTGTAATTGTACTTTCTTTAACAAGACAGGCAATCGGAACAACAACACTTCCGCCCAATCAAGTAATAGTTGGTTTAGCGTTAATTTTAACATTTTTTGTAATGTCGCCGACACTATCAAAAATCAACGAAACCGCATACCAGCCCTATATGAAAAACTTGATAACTCAACAACAAGCGCTTGATAATTCACTTGTACCGATTCGTGATTTTATGTTTAAACAAACTCATGAAGAAGAACTTGCGCTATTTGTTAAATTATCGAAAATCGAAAAACCTAAAACAAAAAAAGATGTGCCGACTTATGTTTTGATACCTTCGTTTGTATTATCGGAATTAAAAACAGCGTTTAAAATAGGTTTTGTTATTTTCTTACCGTTCTTGGTTATAGATTTAGTTGTTGCATCGGTTCTTGTTTCTATGGGTATGATGTTTTTGCCGCCTACAACAATTGCAATGCCTTTCAAATTAATTATGTTTGTTATGGTTGACGGTTGGTTTTTAATAACAAAATCTCTTGTTGAAGGGTTTGCAACTTAAAGGATGATAATATGGATGAAGCTTTAATATTAACAATTTTTCAAAAAGCTATACTTTTAACTATGCTAATAGCAGCCCCAATATTGCTTTCTGCAATAGTAGTCGGGCTTGCAATAAGCATTATTCAATCAGTTACACAAATCCAAGAACAAACTCTTACTTTTGTTCCCAAGATTTTTGCAGCACTTTTAGTTTTAATAGTTGCAGCACCATGGATGATTGAAACTTTTACATCAACTACAAAAGAGATGTTTGAATATATAAAAGTCTTTATTTCTTAAAAAAAGGGGATAATAATTGACGCAAGCACCTAATCTATTAAATTTACTATCTCCTTACAATATTGTTGTATATATGCTTGTTTTCACAAGGATAACAGGCCTTTTTCAATCTGCACCGTTTTTTTCAACCCTGCAAGCTCCAATTATGACAAAGCTATGGTTTGCAGGAATAGTAGCATTCATATTGTATCCTATCGTATACACACAAAAAAACTTCATTTTGCCAAAAGACACTCCTGAGTTTATCATATTAATAGCAATAGAATTTTTAATTGGATACCTAATAGGTTTTATTGCTAATCTTATGATAGAAGGGGTAAGAATGAGCGGAAGCATATTGTCAATTCAGATGGGGTTATCAATGTCAGAAGCTCTTGATCCTGCAACAGGAGTAAACTCGACTGAAATATCAAGATTATATGTTTATCTTGCAACTTTAATATTTCTTGCAACAGGGGCTTACCAATTCTTATTTGCTTCGCTTTTGAGCAGTTTTCAGGGTATTCCCATGGGAGTTTTTCCTCTCTTTAATGCTGACATAGTAAATTCAATGCTTCAAATTTTTGGACAATGTTTTAAAATTGCTTTCGGAGTTGCATTTCCAATATTTTCCGTTCTTCTTATATCTGATGTTTTACTTGGCATGATGAGCAAAATGATGCCTCAAATGAATATATATATGGTTGCAATACCTGTCAAAATATATATCGGATTATTTTTAGTACTTGCTTTTTTAAGCGCAACAAATATTTATCTACAAGGAGTAATAAAAAATTATATGCACGCAATCAGCGTGATGTTTACATAAAAACACTATGGCAAACGAACAAAACGAAAAAACCGAAGAAGCCACCCCGAAACGACGGGAAAAAGAACGGGACAAGGGGCATATTGCAAAAAGTCAAGATTTTACATCATCCCTTGTCTTAACATTTGGGCTGGGTTTAATTTATGCTATGGGTTCTGGCATGATGGAAAAATTAAAAAACATGCTCTTTCAAGCATTATCCAATCTTAACCCTGATACAATATCGGATAACGATGCCATTAGCGTGCTTTCCCCATATTTAAAATATTACGCAGAAATCACACTTTTATTCTTTGCTTTTTTAGCTATAGGAGCAGCTCTTGTCTTAAGATTTCAAACAGGTGCTCTATTTGCAAAAGAAGCACTCAAGCCAAATTTCGAAAGGCTTTCGCCGTCATCTGCCATGAAGGCTTTGCTTGAGAAAATAAACATTTTTAAACCAAAACAAATGGTGGAGCTTATTAAATCAGTTGTTAAAACAACAATAGTAGCCTTGGTAGGTTTTAACGTTATAGCAAAAAGAAAAAATGACCTATTTGGTCTTATAGGAGCTGATCCTGCAACAGGCTTTGTAGTTATGGGTTCTGTAATATTTGAACTACTTGCCACAATTTGCATTCTATTAATCATCATAGGAATAATAGATAAAAAATATCAAGATTGGGAATACAATAAATCCATAAAAATGTCCAAACAAGAAGTCAAAGATGAATTTAAAAATACAGAAGGAGATCCAAAAATAAAAAGCAAGATACGCTCCTTCCAGATGAAAATTCTTCAACAAAAAATGATGTCAAAAGTAAAAGATGCAGATGTTGTAGTAGTTAACCCAACACACTACGCAGTAGCACTTATGTATAATCCTGAAAAAGTCCCTGCACCTGTGGTTGTAGCAAAAGGTGTAGATTATGTCGCTTTTAAAATAAGAGAAATTGCAAAAAACAACGGAATACCAATTGTTGAAAACAAACCTCTTGCAAGAAGCTTATACAAATTAGTTGAAGTTGATGGTATAATACCACAAGAACTATATGTCGCTGTTGCAGAAATTCTACAATATGTATACGCGCAAAAAGGAAGATAGTAAAACTTTTCGGAGGAATTAGAATAACTTGGGGAAATTAAAAGAATTACTTAAAAATAATGATATAGTTCTTGCTATTGGCCTTGTTACCATAGTTTTAATGATGGTAATTCCTATTCCTGCGCAATTATTAGACCTATTGCTAACTTTAAACATTTCTCTTTCAGTCTTAATTCTTTTAGTTTGTCTATACACAAAAGAACCGCTTGAATATTCAAGTTTTCCTACCATACTATTAATTGCTACGCTTTTTAGGCTGGGTTTAAATGTTACCTCTACAAGATTAATCCTGCTTGAAGCCAACGCCGGAGCGGTTATTGAATCGTTCGGTCAATTTGTAGTTGGCGGCAACTACGTTGTAGGTGCTGTTATATTTATAATACTTGTTATTATTAATTTCATGGTAATTACAGGCGGCGCAGGCAGAGTGGCAGAAGTTAGCGCCAGATTTACATTAGATGCCATGCCAGGAAAACAACTTTCAATAGACGCGGATTTAAATTCAGGTTTAATAGATGAAAATGAAGCAAAAAGAAGAAGAAAAGCCCTTTTAAGAGAAGCTGATTTCTATGGAACAATGGATGGTGCTTCTAAATTTGTTAAAGGTGATGCAACAGCAGGTATCATAATTACGGTAATCAATATAGTGGGCGGCTTAATCATAGGTATAGTGCAAATGAAAATGCAGCCTATGACAGCGCTATCAACATACACTATTCTAACTGTCGGTGATGGTCTGGTATCACAAATTCCTGCATTAATTATTTCAACAGCAACAGGTTTAATTATATCTCGTGCATCAGGTTCAGATAATTCATTATCTGAAGATATAAGAAAAGAAATGTTTCAAAATCCGAAAGTACTCGGAATAATCAGCGGGCTTTTATTCTGTATGGGAATAGTTCCAGGCATGCCAACTATTCCATTCTTAACAATTTCAGCTATTACAGGCGGATTCAGCTATAAAAAATACAAAGAAAAAATTGAAGCTAAAAAGCAAGCTCAACAAGCAGAAAAAGATGCTAAAAAAGCAGAAAAACTGGGTAAAAAGAAGAAAAAAGCAACAAGGGAAAGTGTACTTGAACTACTTGCCGTTGAAACACTTGAAATTGAAATTGGATACAGATTGGTTAGTCTTTTGGATATCGAAAAAGGCGGAGATTTACTTGATAGAATTTCTCAAATAAGAAGGCAAACAGCGCTTGATTTAGGTATAGTGCTTCCTTCTATTCGTGTGAGAGATAATTTGCAGCTGCCACCTAATACATATCAAATAAAGCTAAAAGGAATAACCATAGAAACAGGCGAAGTCTATCCGGATAGATTTCTTGCTATGAACTCCATGGGCGGAGCAGATGATCCTAATGTTGTTGGAATAAGCGCTATAGAACCCGCTTTTCACCTTCCTGCTACTTGGATACTTGAAAAAGACAAAGAATACGCCGAAACAGCGGGCTACACCGTTGTTTCATCCTCTGCTGTTATTTCAACACATTTAACAGAAGTAATAAAGAAAAACGCAAGTGAAATTTTAACAAGAGCAGATGTTCAACAATTAATCGAAAATCTTAAGAAAGAAACTAATGAAACTTATGTTAATGATTTAATGAAAGAATTAACAACTGCAGATGTCCAACAAGTTATGCAAAATCTGCTTAAAGAACGTGTTTCAATACGTGATTTAAAAACTATACTCGAAACTATGAGCTTACAGCACAAGATAAATAAAAGCTATAACTTCTTAACTGAACAATGCAGACAAGCACTATCCAGAACAATATGTAAGCAAAATCTATCGGATACAGGAGAATTACTCGTTATAACAATGACTCAAGAAGTAGAACAAGAAATAGCGAAAGGGATAAATCCTGATGGCGAAAGCTTGACTTTAAATCCCGATTTTGTAAAAAGATTGATGGATAGTCTAAATTCAGAATTTGAAAAAGCAATACAACAGACAGGAAACCAACCCGTTATTTTGTGCTCTTCACCCATTAGGTTGATTTTTAGGCGCTTAATAGAAAGAACCTATCCACAAATAGCAATTATGTCTTATAATGAAGTTACAAACAATGTAAAAGCAAAATCAGTAGGTATCATCAGAGCAAATATGAGAACTGCTGCAATGTAGAGGATTAATATGAAAGAATTACTGAATTCGACGAATGATTTTAAAATTATACCAAACAACTTTAAAAGCTCAGGAGCATTTAAACTAATAGATGCAAACGACAACGAAATTAAAGCTGAGCTTATCTTGAGTAATCAGGAAGAACTTAACGATTATAACGCTCAAGAAAATGTTGAAATTTTTGGAGTAAATAAAGTCGGATTAGTATATTTTGAAACAAAAATAATATCAAGAGACAATAACATTATAACTCTTGCAGCAACAAACGATTATAGTTTAATTCAAAGACGAGAGTACTCTCGTGTTCAATTAAATCAAGGTAAAGTTATCTTCAAAGATATGGCACCGGATATAGTTATACATGTTGAAGATATTTCAGCAGGTGGTATTAAATTAATAAGCTCACAACCTCTTGAAATAGATAAACAATATTCTATTGAAATCTTGCTTTCAAACAACATGAAAATAGAATGTTCTCTTCAACCCGTAAGAATTAGTGAAACTAATTTTGAAGACAAAAAAGCATATGCAATCTCAGGAAAGTTTATAGATTTAGAAAACGTAGACAGAATTGTTCTTGTACAATATGCTTTTAAAATAAAAATGGAAGAACAAAATAAAGAAAATTAAAATGAACAATACAATATATGAAACAAATAATGAACAACAAATAAAGTATTCTAAAGTTATCTCGTCACTTTTTTGCTCGAGTTCAATTATTGTGTTGTCAATTTTGTGTTTATTGAATAATTTTTCTATTGATTTATATACAACCATGATTCTTCTTAAAGTAGTAATCCCGGCATCTTTTTGCTTTTGGTTTATAGGCTATGTCATAGGAAAAATATTAGACGGATTTAATAACAAAATAACAATAACTAAAATCGCAGATGAAAAAAAAGCATACGAAATACCAAGTATGTTTGCAAGCGATGACAATTACAACGATGACGAGCTTGGAATATTATGAAAAAACTAAATTTTAAAGGGATTAAATCAATTAGACTGAGCATATATTTTTCTGTGCTCTTGAGTATCATTATAATAGTAACGACTACTTTATTTGCTTTTTACACAATATTTAATATTAAAAATTTAGCAAGTGAATACGAAAACGATATTTACAAATTAAGATATTCATTATCAACAATTCTTGTACAATCATTAATAATTGATACAAAAAGAAATGATTTTGAAGTAACCAAAAGTATAATTGACTTATTAAAAAAAGATAACTTATTAGCATATACATATGTTAAAAATAATCAAACAGGCAAAATTATCCTTGGAGATTATTCTCAAAATACAATGGCAGAAAGCTATAGAACTGATTCAAATCAAACCATACAAAAACTATCAAAAACCATTGGAGAATTTACTGTATACTTTGGCATACCTGCAAAAGACCATATGGATGTATACTATGATAGCTTTTTTGATATGATAACAAACATCTTAACCCTGTTTATAGTTTTTGGTATAGCAGTGAGTGTTATGATGTCAAGCATAATATCAAAACCTTTAGAAATGCTTTCTAAAGCAGCAAAAGAAATAACTGACGGCAACTTTGATGTCAAAATTAAAAAAACAAACTTTTCTGAAATCAATGACTTAATTAATTCATACAATGAAATGGGTTTACAGTTGAATGAATTATATTCATCGTTGGAATTAAAAGTTCAAGAACGCACCGTTGCACTTGAAGCAGCAAACTACAAACTGCAAGAAACGCAAGCAATGATGGTGCATTCAGAAAAAATGCGCTCCCTTGGTGAACTGGTAGCAGGAATAGCTCATGAAATCAATAATCCGGTTAATTTTATACACGGCAATATAATAATATTACAAAATTACGTAGATGATTTATTAAAGCTTATTGACTTATACGAAGAAAACAATATAAATTTCCCCGAAGACATAAAATCAAAAATCGAATCACTAAAAAAAGAAATAGACTTAGATTTCTTAAGAACAGACGTTAAAGATTTGATTAAAAGCTGTATGGAAGGAACTCAAAGAACTAAAAACATAATTTTAGACTTGAAGAATTTCTCAAGAATGGAAGAAAGGGTACTGACTCAACTCGATATACCTAAAGAAATAGATACAACATTAAATATTTTAAACAACAAATATAAAAATAGAATTACGGTAATTAAAAACTACTCTCCTGATGTTCCTAAAATTGAAGCCTATGGTGGACAAATAAACCAGGTATTTATGAATATCTTAGATAATGCACAAGATGCTATGGAAGAAACAGGAACATTAACAATCAATGTATACAAAGTACACTCTAAAGTCAAAATAGAATTCATAGATACAGGTAAAGGAATTCCTGAAGAAAACCTAAAAAAAGTATTTGACCCGTTTTTTACAACAAAACCTGTAGGAAAAGGTACAGGATTAGGAATGAGTATATCATACAGGGTCATAAATGATCACCACGGCACTATTGATGTTGAATCAGAAGTCGGTAAAGGTACGAAATTTACTATAACATTACCCATAAATCAAAATATGGAAGAAACAATGGAACAAGAAATTATTGACGATCTTAGAGAAGAAAGCGGAGTTAAGGATAATGACGGAAGAAACAACTAAAAGATACAAGGTCTTGGTAGTAGATGACGAAGAAGATAATCTGGCGCTTTTATACAGAACTCTGCGTTCAAGATATGATGTAGTTAAAGCAAACAGTGCAATAGAAGCACTTGAAATCATGAAAACGGAAAAATTTGACTGCATACTATCAGATCATAAAATGCCCATAATGGATGGTGTCGAATTCTTAAAAAGAGTTAATGAAATGCAACCAAGAACAATGCGTCTTTTGGTTACAGCTTATTCTGATGTAAAGATATTAATTGACGCA
>CALUWL010000022.1 GCA_944324445.1 Candidatus Gastranaerophilales bacterium
TTACATGAAATATTTTCAAAACCGCTTTTAGGATGGGTAATAGAAGCAATACAAAGACTCGGACACGAAACAGAAAGTATAGTTGTAATCGGTCATCAATCTCATGACGTTGAAGAATACTTAAATAGCAACTATAAATATGTTAAAACCACTTTTCAAAAAGAACAATTAGGCACAGGTCATGCAGTAGCTCAAGCAGTACCGCTTTTAAGCCAATTTAGAGGTAATGTAATTATAACATGCGGAGATACGCCCTTAATTACAACAAAAACCCTGCGCAACCTGATAAGATATCATCAAGAATACGATTCAGATTTAACTGTTATGACAGCAAAATTTGATGAGCCAAGAGGTTACGGAAGAATAATAAGAAGTACAAAAGATGAAGTCATGGCAATAATCGAAGAAAAAGACGCAAGTGAACTTCAAAAAGAAATAAAAGAAGTAAACACAGGTGTTTATTGCGCCAAATGGGCAAAAATACGCCATGCATTTAACGAGCTTTCTAACAACAACGCACAAGGTGAATATTATTTAACAGATATCGTAAAATGGGCAAGAAGACAAGGTTTGAAAGTTCTTGGATACGAAATAGCAGACAATCGAGAAATATATGGAATAAATTCAAGAGAAAATCTGGCACAAGCTACAAAACTAATGAAAGATAAAAAAATTGAAGAACTATTAAATTCGGGGGTTACAATTGTAGATCCTACTACTACATATATCTCTCCTGAAACAGAAATAGAAAGCGATACAATCATTTATCCAAACACATATATTAACGGAAAAAATAAAATTGCTAAGTTTTGTAAAATTGGTCCCATGACCCACATTAGAGGCAATTGCGAGGTAGGTGAAGGGTCAAAAATCGGCAATTTTGTCGAACTAAAAAATGCAAAAATAGCAAAAAAAACTAATGTTTGTCATTTAAGTTATGTAGGGGACGCACAAATTGGCTCCAACGTAAATATAGGTGCAGGGACAATTTTTGCAAACTACAACTCAATAACAAAAGAAAAGAAAGGTTCAACACTATCAGACGGTGTTTCAGTAGGCTCTAATTCGGTTATAGTCGCACCGGTCGAAATAAAGCAAAATGCCTTTGTAGCAGCAATGACATGCGTAACTAAAGATGTTGAAGAATCCTCTCTTGTTATGACACGCAGTCCCCAAAAAGAAGTCAAAAACTGGGTAAAAAATAAAAAAGGAGAAAAATTAAATGACTCTCGAACTAAAAACTCAAATGGAGAAAATGGATCAAATTCTTCCAACGCATGATATTAAGCTTTTTTCAGGACGTTCAAACAACGCACTTGCCGAAGAAATTGCTCAATATTTAGGTACTACATTAGAACCTATCACAATTAAAGACTTTTCAGACGGCGAAATATATGTCCAAATACAAGATTCAGTTCGTGGAGATGATGTTTTTATAGTTCAACCCATTTGCAACCCGGTTAATGAAAATTTAGTAGAACTTTTAATTCTTTTAGATGCATTTAAACGTGCAAGTGCAAAATCAATAACAGCAGTTATTCCATATTATGGATATGCTCGTCAGGATAGAAAAGCTTCAGGCAGAGAAGCAATAACAGCAAAGCTCGTTGCCGACTTGCTAACCCAAGCAGGGGCTACAAGAGTCCTTGCAATGGATTTGCACACAGGACAAATTCAAGGATTTTTCAATATTTTAGTTGACCACATCTATGCAACTCCTGTTATTGTAAATTACGTTAAAAATATTGACACCGAAGGTTCAGAACTTGTTTGTGTATCTCCTGATATGGGCGGAGTTAAAAGAACAAGAGCATTAGCAAAACAAGTCGGAGCTCCTATTGCAATAATTGATAAACGCAGAGATAAACACAATAGCGCAGTAGCCTGCAACATAATCGGAGATGTTAAAGACAAAGTTTGCGTTATGTTTGATGATATAATTGATACCGCAGGAACAATCTGCGAAGCAGCAAGAATGTTAAAAGAAAAAGGCGCAAAAGATGTATATGTGTGCGCTGTTCATCCGGTATTTTCCGGCCCTGCGCTTGAAAGATTAGAAGCATCACCCATAAAAGAAGTTATTGTTACAAACACTATTCCTCTAAAAGATACAGTAATTCCTGAAAAAATCAAACAAGTAAGCGTTGCTCCGCTTTTAGGTGAAGCTATTTCAAGAATTCACGATGATAAATCAGTTTCAAGCCTCTTTGGATTTGAGATAGAATACAAAAAAGACTAAAAAAAGAAAGTTTTAATATGCAAGACATTAAAAAACAATTAGAAAACTTAAAAAAAGAAGTTCAAAATTGCTTTGATTGTCCATTAAGCGCAAATAGAACAAATACGGTATTTTCAGACGGGTGCGAGAATGCACCCGTTATGTTTATAGGTGAAGCTCCTGGAAAGAATGAAGATGAAACAGGGCTTCCTTTTGTAGGTAGAGCAGGTCAGCTTTTAAGGAAATATTTGGCTGAAATTGACCTCACCGAAAACAATTTTTATATTGCAAACACTGTTAAATGCAGACCGCCCGAAAACAGGAAACCGACAAATAAAGAAAAAAGGGCTTGCGAAAAATACTTAAATAAACAAATCGAATTAATAAACCCTAAAATCATTGTTCTGGTGGGAGCAACAGCTCTTGAAAGTTTTATAACGGAAAAAATAACGATAACAAAAGCAAGAGGTCAAATCTTTGAAAAAGAATATATGGGAAAAACAAGGAAGTTTATCCCAATTTTTCACCCATCATACCTTCTAAGACAACACAGCGAAGAAATTAATTCGCCAAGATACTTATTTAAACAAGATTTACTAAAAATTAAATCGTTGATATAAATATGAAAATAAATTATACGAATATTAATTTTAAAGCTAAAAAAATGTCAGTTAAACAAGCTGACTACATAGATAACATTCTAAAAAAATCCAAAGACATTGACATAATATGTCATGAAACAACAGATAGAGATGCTGCAAATTCAGCCCTTGCAATGTATGATTACCTTAAGCAACAAGGAATAAATGCAAGAATAATCCTATCTCAAAATTTAGAAAGCTTAACTTTAAGAAACAAAAACGCAAATATTATTCAAGCAAAAAACTTAGAAGAAAATTCCAAACCCGATACAGTATTATGTGTCGATTTTAGCGCCAAAGAAAGGGTTGCACCAAATGTTTTAAAACATATCAAAAAAGCAAATAATATTGTCGGATTTGACCATCACATAGACGCAAACATTATAGAAAATCCCAACGAAATTACTCCTGATATCACTCCTTTTTATGTTGATACAACTGCAAAATCGGCAACAAGTGTAATATATAGATTTTTTGAAGCATTGGATGAAAATATATCAAAAGAAACAGCATATGACCTATTTTTTGGTTTGATTAGCGATTGTAACAAAAAAGGACTCATACATTGCGACGGAATTAAAGGAGAAATTAACGAAACAGAAGAATTAATTCAAGATAAGAACGCCTATGAAATATATTTAAAATTAAAAGAAAAAATATCTAATGAGGATATTTCAGATATAGCAAGAAAAATTGATATAATTACTAATCTTACAGATGATGAAAAAGAATTTTATAAATCGCTTTATAAGAAAATTAAATTTAGTAAAAATCAAGAAATAGCATACGTTATGATTCCACCCGACGACACAACTTGGAAAAAACTTGGAGGCGACAATACAACAACCAGTTCAATTTTAAATCAATTCCGACAGGATATTTTAAGAAAATACAAAGATACAAAAATTGCAGTTGCATTCTACGAAGCAAACGGAACATATAGGGCAAGTTTTCATTCTAAAGAAAAAAATTTAGAAGATTTATATATTTTATCAAAAGATAAAATCAAAGAAAAAGGATTCACTATAGGCGGACATAATAATCGCGGCGGAGCAAAAATACTTTCAACTGAACCTGATATATGCGAAAAATGGGCTAAAGAAATCATAAATTGCGCAAATTTGATATAAATTACAATCGAGAAATTATTAAGTTTTGTATCATATAAACCTAATTAATAAAAAAAAATTATTTTTTAAATATAATAGTAGAGCATATGAATTAACACTTTAGAATTATTTTTGGTTATAATTATATTTGTGTTAATATTTTATTAAACAAATCGTAGTTAGTATTAAAAGGATTAAATTATGGCTTTACCAAACGTAGCTTATTTTTCAATGGAGATTGCAATAGACCAATCCTTAGCAACATATTCAGGCGGCTTAGGATTTTTAGCAGGTTCACACATGCAATCAGCTGGATACCTTCAAATGCCAATGGTTGGTGTAACTATGTTATGGTCTTTCGGTTACTATGACCAAAGAATTAACGAAAACGGAAATGTTGAAGTAGCATACATAAGAAAACACTATGATTTCTTAACTGACTTAAACATTTCAACTACAGTTAAAGTATTTGGCGAAGACGTAATCGTAAAAGCATACAAAGTTGAAGGCGAATTATTTGGAACTTGCCCAATATATCTATTAACAACTGATATCGAAGGAAACTCTGAATGGGCAAGAAAAATCTCTCACAAATTGTATGACGGAGATGAAAAAATCCGTATAGCTCAAGAAACAGTTCTTGGTATAGGTGGTGTTAGAATACTTCAGGCGGTAGGATACAACTTTGATGCTATCCACTTAAACGAAGGACACGCACTTCCTGCTGCATTTGAATTATTAAGACAATATAATGGCGATCTTAAAGCAGTAAGAAGAAAAACAGTATTCACAACCCACACACCTGTTCCTGCAGGAAACGAAGTTCACTGGGTAGACACCTTGCTTGAAGGCGGATTCTTCTCAGGCTGCTCAAGAGAAACTGCCGTTGAATTAGGCGGGGAAAACTTCTCTTTAACTGTTGCAGCTCTTAGAATGTCAAGAATAGCAAACGCTGTATCTCAACTACATGGACTTGTTGCAAATAAAATGTGGGAATGGGTAAAAGACAGATGTCCTATTAAAGCGATTACCAATGCTGTAAATCTTCATTATTGGCAAGATGAAAGAATCGCAAAAGCAAAAACTCCTCAAGAATTGCTTGATGCAAAATACGAAATGAAAAAAGATTTATTCCAATACATTTCGGATACTCAAGGAAAACGTTTTGATCCTAATGTTCTTACAATCACTTGGGCAAGAAGATTTGCAGATTACAAACGTGCTTGGTTGATTTTAATGGATGAAGATAGAATTGGAAAACTATTGAACGAAAACAAAGTTCAATTAATCTTTGCAGGCAAATTCCATCCGGACGATGTTATGGGTAAAGAAACATTCAACAATATCCTTAAAAAATCATACAACATGAAAAATGTTGTGGTGCTTCCAGGATATGAATTAGCATTATCTGCAAGACTTAAAAAAGGTTCAGATATTTGGTTAAATACTCCAACTCGTCCACTAGAAGCGTCAGGTACATCAGGCATGTCAGCAAACATGAACGGTGCGCTTCACTTCTCAACTTATGACGGATGGACAGTTGAAGGTACTTTCCCTGGAATCAACGGCTATACAATAGAATATCCTGGTTTAGATGATGATATTCCATGGGAAGAAAGACACTGGAAAGATCATAGATGTATGATGAACACTCTTGAAAATGAAATCATCCCAACATACTATGAAAATAAACAAGAATGGGCTCGCTTAATGCGTCAGGCAATGAGAACTGCTGAAGGATACTTCAACTCAGATAGAATGGTTATTGAATACTTCAACAGAATATATAAACCAATCGCACACGGCGGAGCACAAGCAGGAGAGGATAATCAAAGCGAATCTAAGCCATTTGAAGCTCCAAACCAAGATGCTTGGACATATTCAAATATTAAATAAACAATATGTAATTCTAAAACGGGCTTTCAGGATATGAAGCCCGTTTTCTTACACAAAAAAAGGGCAATTAAATTTAATTGCCCAAACCAAAACACAAAAATAATATGAAATTTATTCTATTTCTGTTACACAGCGAACAGATAATGCGCCAGAATAGGAATAACTATTAGAATAAAAATTACCATAGTATAAAGCCGAAGTACTAACTACATCACCATTAGAATTGCCACTCCAAACTAAATTTGCACCGCAAAAATTATTAAAAGACCCAAAACAAGATTCCGGATTTGCACACTGTGCTGAATCAGAAAAATTGCTTTCAGAAATGCATAACATTAGACCATTAGCACCTCTTGCAATTGAATTTACTCCCCAGTTAGAAAACTCATAAACAATAGGTAATCTCCAAGTTTTACCTGCATAATTAAATTTAGCGCATATATCTTTTGCTGCGCTCCAATTGCACACGGTCCTATTACATCCCGAATAACCGCCATTATTTGAATTACAAAGACCAGCAGCCCCGGTTTGGCCTTTCCAACAACATTTTTGTTTTCTTGCATCACAAAAACCACCCGTTTCAACAATTGTAACAGAAGAAGGAATAACAAGAGAAAAAGAATCCCCCATATTTTTTCTGGTAACACAAATATCTCCTATTCTCATAAAATTAGGATCCGAACAACTGAACCTATTTTCATTACTTAAACATGATTTCTTATCTTCCGATTGATGATAATTTTGCTTACAAGATAAACAAGTACCATCAATGTTACATTGGGCGCAATTAGGTATAGTACACAATGAACATTGACCTAAGTTATTAACATAATAGCCATTTTTACATAAATCACACACAGAGCCAGACGAACAATTTAGACAATTATTTATACTAGAACAAGAAGCACAAACATTAGTCGAGTTTACGTAATAGCCGCCCATGCAACCAGTACAAATTTGTTTGCTAGAACAGGTTAAACAGTTAGAAATATGGGAACTACACAAAGAACTACAAGAATGAGTAGAATCATCTAAAACAAAGACACTAGCACATTCTGTGCAATAAGAAGAACTTAAACACTTTAAACACCCTGCACCGCATGCGCTGCAATCTTTCTTTGCATCAAGATATTGCCCTGAAATGCAACTTGTGCAATTTTTTGAATTACAAGTTGCACAATACATTGAATATTTATCGGTACATCTTTTAATATTATTATTATCGCAAAAGTATCCTGCTGGTGGATTAGTACAATAACTTTCATCATAAGCATTTATTCCATCACAGATTTTATTAGTTGGACAATTTTCACATTTGCCGTTATTAATGTAATAATTATTATCTTTGCACTTTGTACATTTAGTACTATCGCATTCAGAACAATTAGAAAAAATATCACTGCAATTTTTACAAGAACAGGATTTACTTTCTGCATATTGTCCTATAGGGCAAGAATTAAGCTCACATTGAATACAATATGATTTAGTACATAGTTTACAATTTGATGAAAATTTATCGCTACATTCTGTTGTTATATCAGATACACTATTTCCCCCTATTGTAACGTTAGAATTTTTCATTTTTTTAGTTATTACAGGAGTAAAAGCTGCAACAATACATGATATTGTAATTAAACTAATCATTAGTTCAATTAAAGAGAAGGCTTTTTTATATTTCATTTAATTTCCGTTTCAAAATACTATTTTTTGTGCTTATTATCTAAAACTGCAAAACAAAGTAAGCGATTTTTTATTTTTCGCTTTCTGTATGGTATAGTTAAAGTAAGCTATTTTAAATAATCAATAATAATATTATATTCAATTGAATAGATAAATCAATACAATTGAATATAAATTTACAAAAATTCATATTTTTGGTGTAGTTATGTACGCAGAAAATCTCAAAAAAATCAGAAAAGAATTAAATTTATCAGTAGAAAAGTTTGCCCAAAAACTCAATATACCTGCTTCTACAATATGGGGGTACGAAGGAAAAAAAAGAGTTCCTTCGATAGAACTTCCTATTCAATTGTATAAAATATTTAATATAAATATAAACTGGTTCATCTCAGGTAAAGGCAACATGTTTAATAATACGCAACCCGACAAAGAAGATATCAGAACCGAAATTTTAAAAATCCTAAAAGAAGAAGGTGTAATTAAAGAATAAAACCTACTGTTTAGTTGGCTTTGAAATCATTTCATAAGTGATATCTTTTGAATTTAAAATAAAATCACACAATTCTCTAACTGCACCTCTACCGCCATCAAAAGATGAAATAAAATTACATTTTTCTTTCACAGCTTCAACGGCATCATTAGGACAACAGCTCAAACCAACTTTTTCTAAAACGCATATATCAGGTAAATCATCTCCCATGTATGCAACTTCATCTAGTGCGATTTGATATTTTTGAATAAGTTCATCTAAAGCAAGAACCTTGTTTTTCTGTCCCATGTATAGCTCTTTTATATTAATCATTTCCGCTCTTAATTTTACGGCGTTATTTTCTCTTGCAGTAATGATTGAAGTAATTAAACCCGCACGAGATAACATAACAACACCTAAACCATCTTTAGCATTATAGGTTTTGATTTCCCTGCCGTCTTCTAAAAAAGTTAAAGACCCATCTGTCATAACTCCATCGACATCAAATGCTACAAGTTTTATTTTTTTTGCCGTTTCTTTTAAATCAACATGTTTCATGCGAGTTAACCTCCAATAAAAAAATTATACACTAAATGGATTAGATTTTAACTTTTTAAATCAAATTTTCTTGCATGATGTCGACGAATAAAGTGTAGTAAATAAAGAATAGATATGAATAATATTAAACAAATTCGTCTTTCTAAAAATGATTTTATCATTGATTTAGAAGAAGCCTCATTAAAATTACCCTATATAATACTTGAAGATAAATATCTGATAGATATAAGCGCATTCAATCTTATCAATGCAACAAAATATGCAATTTTATGTTCAACATATTGTTTTATAAATAATTTCAAAAAAACACTATGCTGGATTGTTGCAGACGAAGAAACAAAAAGAGCTATATCCATTTTAAGATTAAAAAATACAGAACAAGCCATTATCAAAAAAGAAAAAGCACAACTTGTATCATGAACATATTAAACGAAATTAAAAAAGAAAAAATTTACGGCATTATAAGAGAAGATAATCCTGAAGTTTCCTATGAAATCGCAAAAGCCTATATAGAAGGCGGAATAAAAATCATAGAACTCAATTCACCGCTTGAAGTAACTGAAAAAATTTCAAAAGAAAATAATGTAATTATTGCTCAAGGCGGAATTATAACAACTGCTCAAGCACACAGGGCGCTGGATGCGGGTGCAAATATTATCTCGAGTCCGATTTTTCAAACAAATTTAGTAAGATTTGCATCTTGTTATAAGGCATTTTTAATTCCTTCGGTTACAACACCAAACGAAGCATATAGCGCTTGGAGAGCAAGAATGGCATTAATTAAAATATATCCTGTATCAGAAATGGGCGGCGTAGGATATATTCAAGATATGGTAAAACCAATGCCATTTTTAAATTTGCTGCCTTGCGGATTTGTAAAATTAGATGAAATTGAAGGTTACATAAAGGCAGGAGCGCTTGCAGTCGGCGTTGGCAGAGAACTATACGGAAGTAAAAACTACAATGAAATTGTAAAAACTGCAAAAGAAATTTTAAAGATGATTAAATAATTTTTATTTTAGGTCAGAAGCGGATACAACATATCCGCTTTATTTTTAATTATTAATTTTTGTAAACATTGTTTAAGACAGGACGATTCTATACATATTATATACTTTATATATATAAGAAAAGGATTTTAAAATGTTAAACAATATATTTATAAAATTCACAAATTTACTTTCATTTAAAGAATATATACTTAAAACTTATGAAGAAAAAATGAAAGAAAAAGGCAAAATATCAGAAGATGCCACAATTGCAACAACAGATATTAACCTTTTTTCAAATAACGAAATCATTAAAGAATGCCTTGGTGAACTTGGCATAGACAATTTAGAAGAATACTTTGAAACAATGGAAGAAGCTAAAAACAATTCCACAATTTCAGAAGACGAAATCAGCAATTATGAAAATACACCGGAAAATACAAATGAAGAAATTAATGAAAACAAATTCATATCGCAATACGTTGATGAACTTTTAAACCAAGAACAAGTCAAAAAACTGGCTGATATAGACGGAGATGGCTTATTAACTAATGAAGAAAAATACACATTTATGGAAAAAATGAGCGCTTATGACGGAGATGAAAACAATTTATCACTTGCAGACTTAATGCAAGCAATTGACTTAATAAATACGTACAATAGTTTAGATATAACAGAACCGGAAGCAGAAAAAACATTTGAAGTAGAATCAGCACCGGAAATTTCAACCGAAGATACAAAACAAAGAGTTAGCACAGTAGTTCCTAAATCTTATGAAGTACCAAAGTATGATGAAAATGGTAATTTAATACTTGAAAACTTAAGTCTTGACGAGCTTAATCAAGAACTTTCAGATAAGCAAACTGCTTTGAATGAAACAAAAGAACTTTTAAATAATGCTGTAAACGGAACCGATGAAATAAGTTTATCATTAAAACAACAAGAAGAAACAGCACATCAAAAACTTGAAGAATACAAACAACAAAATGACAATGAACTTTCTAAAAAACTTGATGAATTTGATGAAAAATCAAATGCAAAAGATGAAGCCGAAAAAGCTGTATTAGAAAACGAAAAGAATATAACACTAGCTAACGCAACACTTTTAGAAAAAGAAACCGCACTAAATAATGCAATTAACTACGAAGCAGGACTTCAAAGCACACTTTCAAGCCTTGAAGCACAACTTGCAAGTGTTCAAACATACCCTCAACAAGAAGAACAAAAAGAAGCAGAGCAAGAAATAAAAGCAAAAATTGAAGCTCTAAATACAGAAATTACTAATGCGCAAAATGCAATTCAACAAGCACAAAAAGAAAAAGAATTAGCACAAAAAGAAATAGAAGAACTCGAAGCGCAAAGCCCCGAATTAAATGAAAATTTAACAAATGCAAAAAATGCACTAAGTATAGTAGAAGAAGAAATGAAAGCTCTTGAAGGATATTCAGAAATAGAAGAATACATGAATTCATACAAAGAAGCAAAAAATCTATCATCTGAATACAAAAAAGAAATGATATCTAAAACAAAAACAGCAATAACGAAACAAACCGAAGAAATAAGCAAAATTGAAGCCCAAATTAATTCTAAAGAACTTGAAAGAGCACAAGCTGAATACAAATACAACCCAACTGCAATGGAAGATGTTGTATCATATTTTGGAGAAGACTATCTTTCACTTCTATCTGAAGAAGAAATCAAAAACTTACAAAAATACATTGGCGAATCAGGAATGTCAAATGTCGGAAACATGCCAAGCAAATGCTTACAATGCAGCGTTGATTATATGAGAAAAATACAAGGAAGCACGGCAGGATACGAATCAATTTGCAACTGGGATAAAGACCAAATATTAAAAGGAATCAAAGAAACACTAGATAGCGGAAAACCGGTAAGCTTAATGGTAACAACACAAGCCGGAACCAGACACTTTGTAACAGCTATTGGTTACAAATTATCAAGTGATGCAACTCTAAAAGAAAGTGATCTTCTTGTAATTGATACATACAACGGAGAAATAGACGGAATGGGCGGAACAGGCGGAGAAGGCGGATACCGTACATTATTTGCTCAAGACAAAGGTTACAGATACGACATTTTAAAAGCATAAAAAAATCCGACAGTTTGTTCTGTCGGATTTCAATTTATTTTAATTCTTCACTGCCTTTTGAAATTATTTCTTTAGTTAATTTTTCAATAAATTCATCAATAGTCATTTCCCCTATTTGGCCAACACCGCGCTTTCTTACAGCAAGTTTATTTGATTCAATTTCCTTATCACCAGCCACAAGAACATAAGGAACCTTTTTATTTTGCAGATAATCTCTTATCTTATAATTCATAGATTCTGATTTTTCTTCAAAAATTACACGTATTCCTTTTGAGCGCAATTTTTTATAAACTTCTTCCATGTATTCATTATGTCTATCAGCAATAGGAACAAGCGCAACTTGATGAGGCGCAAGCCAAGCAGGGAATGCTCCTGCGTAATGTTCTATTAAAATTCCATGGAATCTTTCCATTGAACCAAAAATTACCCTATGAAGCATGACAGGAGTTTTTAATTGTCCGTCTTTATCTTGATATTTAATTTCAAATCTTTCGGGTAAATTAAAATCTAGTTGAATAGTAGCGCACTGCCAAGTTCTACCCAGCGCATCTTTAACCTTAAAATCAATCTTAGGACCATAAAAAGCGCCGTCTCCTTCATTAATTTCATAGTCCATTCCACGCTTATTTAAAGCTTCTTTTAAGCCTGCTTCCGCTAATTCCCAATTTTTCAAATCGCCAACATAGCTTTCAGGACGAGTTGATAATTCAACTTCAAAGCCCATGTTAAATATTTTCATTGTATCCGCTACAAAATCAATTATTTCATTAATCTCATCAACCAATTGTTCAGGAGTGCAGAAAATATGAGCATCATCCTGCGTAAAACCTTGCACACGAGTTAGACCTGATAAAGCACCTGATTTTTCGCGCCTATACACAGTACCAAGCTCAGCCATTCTCAATGGTAAATCACGATAAGAATGTCTTTGAGATTGATAAATTAAAATATGAAAAGGACAATTCATTGGTTTTACAATATATTGTTCATCAGAATCATCTTCTTTTTGAATAAAGAACATATTTTCCTTATAGTGATCAATATGTCCTGATAATTCCCACAACTTAGATTTTGCCAATTGAGGAGTTTGAACAATAACATAACCTCTTTTTCTGTGTTCTTCTCTCCAATAATTTTCAATTTGTTCTCTTACTGTATATAAATTCGGATGCCATAAAACAAGCCCGCCGCCAATTTCATCTCTCACTGAGAATAAATCCAATTGTGCACCAAGCTTTCTATGGTCGCGTCTTTTTGCTTCTTCGAGTTTATTTATATAATCATCCAATTCTTCCTTGGTTAAAAATGCAGTAGCATAAATTCTCTGAAGCATTTTATTTTTTTCATTGCCTCTCCAATATGCTCCTGCTACACTCATCAATTTAAAAGCCTTAATTTCTTTGGTTGATTCTATGTGAGGACCTGAACATAAGTCGTTAAATAAAACTTTTCCGTCCTTATCTTTAGTTAAATACAAAGTCGGATTGTCATTTCTGTGCTCTTCCAATAATTCTGCTTTATATATTTCGCCTTCACGTTTAAATTCTTCAATTTGAGCATCAACATCAGGTATAACATATTTTTCAAATATCAAATTTTGAGCAATAAGCTTTTTCATTGTCTTTTCAATTTCTTTTAAGTTTTCATCAGACAATGTAACCCCTTCAATATCAAAATCATAATAAAAACCGTTTTCAATAGCAGGACCGATTGCAAGCTTAGCTTGCGGATATAATTGTTGTACAGCCTGCGCCATAATGTGTGAACATGAGTGTCTTACAGTTTGTAATTTATCTTGATTTTGCATAATATCCTCTAAAATTTAATGATAACTACAATAATCTTAGCACAAAATCAACATCAACACTAAAGAAATGTAAAATTTTTTTAAAAAAGTTTAAAAAAGTTTTTTAAGCACTTTTATATCTGATTCATTAGATACGTGATTATCTTATTTTTTCAACAATTAAATCAGTTATTTTTGAAGTGGTACAAAGCTCATTTCCTTTTTCAAAAATATCCCTTGTTCTGTATCCTTCTTTTAAAACATCTTTAACTGCTCGATAAATAATATCTTGCGCTAATTTATTATCAAATGAATAATTCATCATCATAGCAACCGATAGAATTGTTGCAATGGGATTAACCACGTTTTTTCCTGCTAAATCGGGAGCAGAGCCATGGATTGGTTCGTACATATATGGAGTTTTGCCATCAGATAATGAAGCAGAAGGAAGCAAACCCAAAGATCCGCAAATTGTGGAAGCTTCATCCGATAAAATATCTCCAAATATATTACCTGTTAAAATAACATCAAATTGTCTTGGGTTTTGAATAAGCTGCATTGCAGCATTATCAACATACATATAAGATAATTCAACATCATTATATTCTTTTGAAACTTCGGTTGTTATTTCCCTAAATAATCTTGAAACATCTAAAACATTGGCTTTATCAACACAACAAACCCTCTTTTTTCTTTTTTGCGCAGATTTAAAGGCAACATTAGCTATTCTTCTTATTTCATCCTCGTCGTATATCATATTATTAAAACCGACTTTAATTTCTCTATTATCAAGGGTTTTCTTTGTTGTTATTCCTTTTGGTTCGCCAAAATAAACATCACCTGTTAATTCCCTTACAATCATAATATCAATATCACGAGCAATTTCTGATTTTAGCGGAGAGGCAAATAATAACTCATCAAAAACTTTAACCGGTCTTAAATTTGCAAAAAGATTTAATTTTTTTCTAATACCCAAAAGAGCTTTTTCCGGTCTTAATTCAGGAGCAAGATTATCATATTTCCAATCGCCGACAGCACCCAACAAAACCGCATCCGATTTTAAACAAGTTTCAACAGTTTTATTCGGTAAAGGCAACCCAACCTCATCATAAGCTCTTCCGCCAATTGGAACATAATTATATTTAAAATTTAATTTATAAACACTTGAAACCTTATCCAATACTTTCATTGCAGATGATAAAATTTCACCCGACACACCATCACCCATTAAAACAGCAATATTTTTCATAACTTAAATTCCTAATTTCTTTTTTGTATATTCAACAAGTCCACCAATTTCAACCATAGATTGAATTTCATTAGGATAAGGAGCAAAAGCGAATTCTTTATTTTTTGTTTTATTATATATTTTTCCGTTTGTTAAATCCAATTGAATATCATCGTTTTTCTCAACATCTGATTGAATTTCAGAATTTTCAATTATAACAAGCCCTATATTTATTGCATTTCTGTAAAAAATTCTTGCAAAAGATTTTGCAATTACAGCCCTTATACCGGAAGCTTTAATAGCAAGCGGGGCATGTTCTCTGCTTGAACCGCAGCCAAAATTTTCACCTGCAATAATTATATCGCCAGTTTTTACTTCTTTAGAAAAATTCAAATCAATATCTTCCATGCAATGGCTTGCTAATTCTTTTTCATCTTTTGTATTAAGGTATCTAGCAGGTATAATCACATCCGTATCTACATTATCGCCATATATCCAGTTCATATACTTGTCCTTTTTTCATCCATTTAAACTATATACAATCAATATATTATAAATTAATATAAATATGCAAACAGGAATTTGAAGTAAACAAATTCAAACAGTAGTAACTTGTATACAAAGCATTAAAAAGGAGTACAACAATGCAAGAAACAATTATCGAAACAGCTGGAAAAATCTGGGAATACCTAAATGAAAACGGCGAAGTAACAACTAAAAAAATGAACAAAGATCTTGGTTTAAATGAAAACTTTGCTAGCCTTGGTTTAGGTTGGTTAGCTCGTGAAGACAAAGTTAACTTCAACAAAAAAGGTTCTTACACAAAAATTAGCTTAAGATAATTACAAAAATTAACTTTTAAAAAGAAGTCCTGGTCAATATGTTGACAAGGACTTCTTTTTTTTAGACAATAAAAAAGTATCGAATATTTTTGAGTATAATAGATAACAAAATAAGAAAAGGAAATAAAAATGGCTACACCAAAGAAAAGAACAGGAAAAGCAAGTCAAGCAACAAGAAGAGCAAACTGGAAAGGTACAGTTCCCGCAACTACAACTTGCCCTAATTGCAAGGCGATTGTTTTAACACACACTGTTTGCCCTGAATGCGGATATTATAAAGATGGTTTTGCTTCTAAAAAAGCAAAAGAAAATAACGAAGTAAAAACTGAACCTGCTGCTAAAAAAGAAGAAGCAGTTGAAGAAAAAGCTGAAGAACCTAAAAAAACAAGAAAACCAAGAGCTAAAAAAGCAGAAGCAGCTGAAGAAAAATCTGAAGCAAAAACAGAAGAATCTGCTGAAGAAAAAGATGCTGAATAATAAATAGAACAAAATAATATTAATGGTATTAAGGAATATAAAATGACTAGAATAGCAGTTGACGCTATGGGGGGAGATTACGCTCCTGACGAAATTGTTAAAGGTGCAGTTTGGGCTGCGCAAGATTACAATGTTCCAATTGAATTAGTCGGAAAAGTTGATGAAATCCAAAGAATACTCGATGAAATTTCAAAAAAAGGTATTCGTTCAACTCGCGGCGGCTACTTTGTTAAAAAAATAAAAGTAGACTTGTCAAAACTTGATATAAAATTAACTCAAGCTGATGAAGTAATCGAAATGGGCGAAGCAGTCGGTGTAGCAATCAGAAAGAAAAAAAATGCGTCAATTGTTCTTGCTGTGGATGCTGTTGCAAAAGGAAGCTCTGATGCTGTAGTTGCTGCGGGTTCAACAGGCGCTGCTATGGCTGCATCATTATTTGGTCTTGGAAGATTGAGAGGAATAGAACGCCCTGCAATAGCAGCAACTCTACCTACCATGAAAGAACCGGTTATACTAATTGATGCTGGCGCAAACAGTTCATGTACACCTGAGATGCTATTTCAGTTTGCAACAATGGGTTCAACGTTCGTAAAAAACGTATATAACAGAAAAAACCCGAGAATTGGCGTCCTAAATATTGGCGAAGAAGAAGAAAAAGGCAACCAACTGGTTAAAGACACATATAAACTTCTAAAAGAAAACACTATCGGATTAAACTTTATTGGAAACGTTGAAGGAAAAGAACTATTCCAAGGAGATGTAGACGTTATTGTTTGCGAAGGCTTTGTCGGAAATGTTGCCCTAAAAACAATCGAAGGTTCTGCTATGATGTTATTCAAACTAATCCAGCAAGAATTCACAAGCGATATTTTATCAATGATAGTAGGACTCTTAGCTAAGCCGTTTATGAGAAGAATATATAAACGCATAAACTATGAAGAATTCGGAGGAGCATTGCTTCTTGGAGTTAAAGGAATAACTGTTATTTCTCACGGAAGAAGTTCATCTTATGCAATTAAAAATGCTGTAAGGGTTGCTAAAGAAGCAGTTGAATCAGATGTAAACAAAAAAATTGCAGAAATAATAAGCTAAAATAATTTAAAAGGGGAGAGAATGAAAAAATTTGCTTTTATATTTCCCGGTCAAGGTTCTCAATCAACCGGCATGGGGCAAGATTTATATAATAATTTCGAAAGCTCAAAACAAGTTTATGAAACAGCAGATAGAGTTTTAGGAAAGAAAATATCTGAAATTTGTTTTAATGGTCCGGATAATGACCTCAAACAAACCATTAATGCTCAAAGTGCAATAGTAGCAACATCAATTGCCGCACTTGAAGCATTTAAAAGCAAATGCGATATTAAACCAACTGTTACTTTAGGGCACTCATTAGGTGAATACTGTGCTATGTATGCTGCAGGCGTTATGGATTTAGAAACAACAATGAAAGCTATTCAAAAACGCTCTGAGCTCATGGATGAAGCTACAAAGACAACAAAAGGCACTATGGCAGCTATTTTAGGTGCTAAAATAGAAGATATAAATTCATCAATAGATGAAGCATCGAGCATTGGACTGGTTCAAATAGCAAACTACAATGACCCAACACAAATTGTTATAACAGGAGAAATCGAAGCTGTAAATAAAGCTTGCGAATTAATTAAAGAAAAGGGTGCAAGAAAAGTTGTTCCATTGGCCGTTTCAGGCGGTTTTCACTCAAAACTTATGAATGGCGCAAAAGAAGGCTTTATGGATTTTGTAAAAGAATTAAATTTACATGAAGCAAATATTCCTGTAATTACAAACGTTGATGCAAACTTAACAACAAAAAGCGAAGACTTTAAAAATAAAATGCCAAACCAAATCAATTCATCCGTTATGTGGAATCAATCAATTGAAAAAGCATTAAATGAGGGTGTAGATGTATTTATTGAATTTGGAAACGGCAAAGTTTTAGCGGGACTAAACAGAAAAATTTGTCCTGAAATTAAAACATATAATGTTTCAGATTCAGAAACACTTAAAAACGTTATTGAAGAATTGACAGTAGGAGTTTAATAATGAGCGAAAAAAAATTAGCTTTTGTTACAGGCGGTTCACGCGGCATAGGAAAGGCAATTGCACTAGAACTTGCGAATGCAGGATATGATATAGTGATAAACTATGCAGGAAATACAGAAGCTGCAAATCAAACAATAGAAGAAATCAAAAAACTTAACGTTGAAGCTGAAGCATACAAATTCGATGTTTCAAATCAAGCGGAAGTAGAAGAAAATGTTGCAAAAATAATCGAAAAATACGGAAGAATAGATGTTCTTGTAAATAATGCAGGCATTACTCGAGATGATTTATTTATAAGAATGACAGAAGAAAAATGGTCGGCAGTTATTAACACAAATCTAAACAGCGCATTTTACGTTACAAAACCCGTTGTTAAATTAATGATGAAACAACGTTTTGGTTCAATTGTAAACACAACGAGCGTTGTAGGGGTATACGGAAACGTAGGACAAGCAAATTATTCAGCTGCAAAAGCAGGATTAATCGGATTTACAAAATCATTAGCTAAAGAACTTGGTGCAAGAAATATAAGAGTAAATGCTGTTGCTCCCGGTTTTATTGCAACCGATATGACAAAAGACCTTGCAAATATTGAAGAATATTTAAAATTAATTTCGCTTAAACGTCTTGGAACAGCTCAAGACGTTGCTCAAGCAGTTAAGTTTTTAGCTGTTGATTCTCAATATGTTACAGGGCAAGTTCTTGAAGTTGATGGCGGAATGATTATATAGAATGAAAACATATAAAAAAATATTTCTTTATGTATTGATACCGATGTTTACCCAAATATCGGTATCAGCATTAGAATATAATAGCCTAAATACAACCATACCAAGCTTTTCGGATAACTCTTTAATTATGAAATCGCTTCAAAAACAAGAAACGATAAACCAAGAACAAAGAGATATATTAACTTCTAAAAAACTCACCCTAACAACAGCTTGCTTATTTGACCAAATCAAAAAAAATAATATAGAAAATGTTAAGTTGCTTCTTGATTTTAAACTTAACCCAAATGTAAGTTATTTAAGTGATTATCCTCTATATTATGCTGCTAAATTAAAAAGAAGCGAGATTGCAAAACTTTTAATTGAATACAACGCAAAACCCGATAAAGGTTTTTACAGCGAACTTTTTGAAGCAGTAAGACACAAGGATAATGAACTTGCTCAACTTTTACTTGATAAAGGCGCAAGAGTAAACTATCAAGATGCTATAACAAGCAATTCAATATTATATTATGCTCTAAAAAACAATATGTACGATATCGCTCAACAGTTAATTTTAAAAGGAGCATACCCCGACAAAAAATCGGTACAGATAATCAAGAAAAGAAAACTGTACAATTTAATTCCCGATAAAACAAATTAAAATTGTTTTAAGAATCTGACGTCGTTATTAAAGAATAATCTGATGTCATCAATTGCATATTTGAGCATTGCAAGACGTTCTACACCCATGCCGAATGCGAAACCGGAATATACATTTGGATCTATTCCTACATCATTTAAAACGTTAGGATCCACCATGCCGGCACCCAAAATCTCTAACCAACCGGTGCCTGAACAAATTGAACAACCTTCACCTTTGCACATAATACATTGAACATCAATTTCAACAGAAGGCTCCGTAAAAGGGAAAAAGCTGCTTCTGAAGCGTGTCGGGCGAGATGAGCCGAAATAAAGCCTTATAAATTCATTCAAAACACCTTTTAATTGAGCCATTGTAACGCCTTTATCAACATAAAGGCCTTCAATTTGATGGAACAAATTATTTTTTCTTGCAGAAACATTTTCATTTCTATAAACTCTACCCGGCGAAACTATTTTAATTGGCGGTTTTGAGTTCATCATTTGGCGAGCCTGCGCATTTGATGTCTGGCTTCTTAAAACAACGTTTAACATGTTTTCGCAATAAAAAGTATCTTGAACATCTCTGGCGGGGTGCTCTTTTGGAACATTTAAGAGGTCAAAATTATATTTTTCAAGCTCAACCTCAGGAGAAAGCTCCGGTTTAATTAATGAAAAACCAAGCAAATTAAATATTTCAACAATTTCATCAATGGTTTGAGTCAAAGGATGAACATGTCCTGTTGGAATATAATCGCCATCCAGTGTTACATCAATTTTTTCACTTAAAAGCTTTTCATTTAATTCTTTTTTATAAAAGATTTCTTTTTTTTCTTCAATTAAAGAATTTAATTCATTTGAAACTTTATTTAAAAGCGCGCCTATGACAGGTTTTTGCTCAGCAGGCAAATCTTTCATGCCTTTTTTTAAATTATTGAATTCTGAATTTCTGGATAAAAATTCATTTTTAACAGCTTCCAAAGTCTTTAAATCAACTGCTTGTTCAATTTTTAACAAAGCTTGATTTCTTATTTCATTAATTTTATTTTCCATTAGTCTTTCTCCTTTTATAATAATAGCTTAAACAAAAATTTTATACTATAATATTTGCCATGGATTTAATATTTTATTTGACTCTGGGGTTGTTTGTTCTTCTTTTTGGAACTCTGGATAATAATATTGATTTTGACTTTTGGGCAAGATTAACGGTCGGCAAAAATTTTTTTCAGACAGGAGAACTTTTTAATAACGATTTTCAATCTTGGGGCACAACTCATACATTCATAGACCATGAATGGGGTTCAAGTTTAATATTCTATTTAATTCAAAATCATTTAGGTGATATTGGAATATTTTTCTTTAAATCAGCAATAATTTTTCTTACCTTATATACAATAACCAAAATAATTCGCTTGGAAAATAAAAAAGCACCGCTCAACTTTTTATTTTTCTTTTTTGCTATACAATCCGTTTCATACAATATTTTTTCAACCGTAAGATGTCAAACTTTTTCATTTTTATTTTTTGCAATATATTTATATATTCTAAAAAAGACATCTATTGAAAAAAAATATAAAATCTTGTGGTGTTTACCTATATTAAACATAATCTGGGCAAATCTCCACGGAGGTTTTGCGCTTGGACTTATTGTTATTTTAATTTATGCAATCGGAGAATATTTAAACAAAAAACCAAGCAAACCATATATAATTGCATTTGCATTTTCTTGCCTTACAACGCTAATAAATCCATACGGAATTGAATATATAACCTTTATAATATCTGCTTTAAGCCTTAATCGAACATATATAACAGAGTGGCAGAGTGTCTTTTTTTCAAAGATATATAAACACACTCTTTTAAAATATGAACTTTATTTTTATCCCGTTATTTTAATTTTTTTATATTCCATCATAAAAAATATCAAATCCGAAGGAATTAAAAATTTCTATAAAAAAATCGATAAAAGCAAATACTTAATTATTATTTTTACCCTTATAATTTCTCTAAAATCAATGAGATTTCACGTATTTTTTGTATATACAATTTTATCCTATTGCTATTTAGATTTCTACAATATATTTAACAAAAAATTACCCGATAGGATAAATAAATTAAAAGAAATAATTTTATTTATATTAATCATAATTTCAACACTTTCACACCTTCTGGAATACAAGTTCATAAACATCGTAAAACCATCGCAATACCCGATATATTGTGTAGAATTTATTAAAATAAACCGCCTAAAAGGAAATATATTAACAAATTTCCACACAGGAAGTTATGTTTCGTATAAATTGTACCCTGATAATCAAATTTTTATGGATGGAAGATATGAAGAAGTTTATGATACTGATTTAATAAATGAAATAGCAGACGTATTTCTTGCAAAAAACTATCAAAATTTCTTTAGAAAATATCACACCGATATTTTAATTATAGATAAATTTTACCCGATATATAACGTGCTTAAAAAAGATACCAACTGGTTTTTAGCTTTTGAAGATGAGCATTTTTCTATTTTTCTTCCTGTTAAACAAAAAAATCTTAAATTCAAACTGCCCAATAAAAACCTTGATTACTACAATAAAACCAAATTCGAAACAAATATAAACTGGCTATAAACCAAGCTTATTAAGTTCATCTTGAAAAGGTGAAATTTTAGCTAATTTACGTATAACTTCAGGAATTTTTTCTATTGCATAATCAATTTCATCTTCGGTTGTAAATCTGGATAGAGAAAATCTAATTGCCCCATGTAAAGATTCAAAAGGCACTTTTTGAGCCCTTAGAACATGCGATGGATCTAAACTTCCCGATGTACAAGCACTTCCTGATGAAGCACAAATTCCAAGGTCATTTAAATATAACAAAATTAATTCACCTTCGATGTATTCAAAACCAATGTTTGTTGTATTTGGAACTCGGTTTTTACTTCTTGAATTCAATCTTGCATTTTTTAAAGAAGATAAAATCCCGCCTTCAAGCTTATCGCGCAGCCTTTTAACTTCAGATAATTCAAAACCGAGACTTTCTTTTGCAAGTTCGGCAGCTTTTCCTAAACCAACGATATAAGGAGTATTTTGAGTGCCTGCTCGAAGAGAATTTTCCTGATGTCCGCCAAGCATAAAAGGTTCAAATAATGTACCTTTTTTAATATACAGAGCCCCTACTCCCTTTGGAGCGTGGAATTTATGCCCTGATATTGAATAAAAATCAATCTCGGTATCATCAAGTTCTATTGGAATTTTACCTGCCGCTTGAACACCGTCTACAAAAACTTTTATGTTTTTATTTATTTTTTTTGCTTCACGTGCAATTTCATAAACAGGATAAATGGCTCCTGTTTCATTATTTGCATGCATAACAGATAATAAAATTGTTTCATCTGTTATTTTTGATAATAAATTATCAACATTTATTTCGCCGTTTTCATCAACCGAAACATATGTTGTTTTATAGCCTTTTTTTTCTAAATTTTCATAAACCGAAAGCACACAAGGATGCTCTACTTGAGTTGTTATTATGTGATTTTTGTTATCTAAATTTCCGTATTGAGCAACGACACCTTTTATTGCAGTATTAGCTGATTCTGTTCCGCAAGATGTAAAAAGAATACTCTTTTCACTTTCAACCCCCAACAAATTAGCAACTTTTTTCCTTGCTTTTTCGATTGCACCAGAACAAATATGAGCGCAATCATACATACTTGAAGGATTTGCATAGTTTTCCGTTAAATATGGTAACATCTCATCTAATACTAATTTATCAATTTTAGTTGTTGCGTTATTATCTAGATATACAAATTTTTCCATAATTCTACTCGTTATATACTACCAATTCATCATCTACAAGTTCTTTTAATTTGGTTTCTACAAAATTTTTCAAAGTAAGTTTTGCATTTGCACAAGTTGAACAATGACCTTTTAATTGAACATAGACATTATTTCCTTCAACGTTAACAAGTTCAATATCACCAAAATCTTTTTGTAATTCAGGTGAAATAACATTTTCTATAACATTATTTATTTTTATTATTTTTTGAACAGGATTTAATTTTTCTTTTTTTTCTACTTTAACGTATTTTTTTAATATTTTTTCAATATTTTCACGACATCTTCCGCAAGCAAGACCGGCTGAAGTAATTTTTGAAACATCATCCATTGTCTTTGCGCCGTTTTCTGTTATAGCATTGATGATATCTTTTTCGCTTACCCCAAAACAATGGCAGATTATCATTGAACCTTCTTCAATATCATCAGATATAAGCTCTTCCCAATCTTCTCCTGTATAATTTTTAAGAGCATCTTCAAGTGCTTCTCTACCCATAACCGAACAATGCATTTTTTCAGGCGGAAGCCCGTCTAGAGCTTCAGCTATTTGTTTATTTGTGATTTTTCTTGCTTCTTCAATGGTTTTACCTATAATCATTTCTGTTAATACACTGCTTGCAGCAACAGCCGAACCGCATCCAAATGTTTGAAATTTAGCATCAGTTATTTTATCACCATCAATTTTTAAATATAATTTTAATTTATCACCGCAAGATAGTGCGCCTGCTTCTCCAATAGCATCTGCGTTTTCAATTGAACCTACATTTTTCGGATTTTTAAAATGTTCTTTAACTTTATCTGAATATTCCCACATAATTACCTTCAATCTATTTGTTATAAAAAAATTATAACACTTAAAAATCCTACGCCTATATGGCAAAAAAAATACAATTTAAGTGCATAATTAATATTATGGATAATCCTTTATACAACTCTTTAACCGAAAAATTAATCCAAAATGGTATATTACCCTCTGACAGTTCAACAGTTAGTAAGCAGAGTAGTAATGAAAATTTTTTTGAAAAAGAATATAAACCTGATAATGAAAACAATAACCAAGAAGAAATTAAAAAAAACAAAAAAAGATTAAATCACTTTGAACTTGATTTAATTGAAAATTCAGAAAACGTAACTATTCCAAACGAAAATAAAAATCCCTATGAATCTATAAAACGGTTTTTAAATTTTAAGCAAATTAAACTCGAAAAAGGAAATGCAGCAATAAGCGAAATCCTCTTTTCAAAATTTTTCCCAAAAGTTTATAAAGCAAAACTTGTAAAACAAGCTATGACCAAATTCTTTGAGCTCAATATAGATACTCAAACTTTGCTTAATAAAACCATACCTTACGGGGAAAATGAAACAAGATATGAAGATTTAATTAAATATTTAAACTATGCTAACGAATTACAAACAAGACTCAAGAAAAAACTTAATTAAATTGTTTCATCAAGGTGATTACCCTCAACCATTTTTCTTAAATTTCTTCTGCTGTTATACAAATTCTTGCTGGATAATGCCTGTTCATAAAGCATATTCAACTTTGAAGTTATAAACAACTCTGAATTGTCCGAACAAGTACGCTTTGTATAAAGATTCATGCCGTTATTCATTATGTTGTAATTTATGCCATTTATGTTTGCCATAATGTTGTTCTCTTTTTTCGGCGCATTAACCATTATAACGAAAACAGCTGAATTGTCAAGATTTACTTTATATTGGCAAAAGTACATATTTTGTTACATTTCTTCACTTTTTATTATTTTTATATTAAAATTAATTCACTATGTTAAAAAATTATTTTATTGAAATTACAAAAAATGCTATAGATGAAGCAATTAAAAAATCTGAATTAGGTCAAACAGAAGCGCTTACGTTTGAATTGGTATGCGAAGCACCAAAAAACAAAGATTTTGGAGATTTTGCAATAAATGTATCTGCTCTTGCAAGAACAGCAAAAATGGCTCCGCCATTAATAGCGCAAACCATAGCAAAATATATTAAGCAAGAAAATTTTTCAATTAACACCGTTGCAGGTTTTATTAATTTTAAAATTGAAAAAGAATTTTTAAATAAAATTATCGTTGATATACTTGAAAAACAAAATGAATACTTAAAAACGGATATAGGCAAAGGCAAAAAAGTTAACATTGAATATGTTAGCGCAAACCCAACAGGGCCTTTTCACATAGGACACGGACGCTGGGCAGCATTAGGTTCTGCTTTAGCTAATATTATGAAATATTGTAATTACAATGTTTTTCAAGAATTTTATATAAATGATGCAGGAAATCAAATAAATAAACTGGGTAAATCCCTCGAAACAAGGGTTCGACAGCTCCAAGGAGAAAATATAGAGCTCGAAGAAGGTTTATACCCCGGAGAATATCTAATTGATTGCGCCAAAAGATATCTTAAAGATAACAAAGGTTTATCCTATGCAGACTTTGCAAAACAGGATATGCTAAGATTGCAAAAAGAACTTTTAGAAAAATTCAGAACGCATTTTGATCTTTTCTTTTCAGAACTTACTTTATACGAAGATAAAGAAGTTGAAAAAGCAATGGAAGCACTTAAAACTGCAGGTAAAATCTACGAAAAAGACGGAGCAGTATGGTTTAAAAGTTCCGATTACGGCGATGACCAAGATAGAGTCTTAGTTAAAACAGACGGCAAAAACACCTATCTTACTGCAGACATTGCATATCATAAGAACAAATTGGATAGAGGATTTGACCTTTTAATAAATATCTGGGGTGCAGACCACCACGGCTATATTCCAAGAATGAAAGCCGCAATAGAAGCATTAGGGTACGATAGCAACAAACTGGAAGTCATTTTAGGGCAACTTGTAAATTTAATTCAAGATGGCGAGCAACAACGTATGGGTAAACGCAAAAAAATGGTTACTCTTGATGATTTGGTTGATGAAGTAGGGGTTGATGCTACAAGATTTTGGATGATTATGCGCTCATCTGATACAACTATCGATTTTGATATCGATTTAGCGAAATCTCAAAGCGATAAAAATCCTGTGTTTTATGTCCAATACGCACATGCAAGAGCTTGCTCAATATTAAGAAAAGCAGTTGAAAAACGCCTTGATGTAGATAACAAAACGGAACTTGAACCATTCTTAACAAAAGAAGAAATTGAAACTTTCTATAAAAACGCTGATATCAATGATTTGTTTGAAAATCTTTCAGATGAATCATATCAAGCAACAAAAGCACTCATTTTAAAACTTGAAGAAGGAAAAGCACTGCTTGCAAATGCAGTTAAATATAGAGCACCTTATATGTTGTGTAAATATTTAACAGAGCTTGCAAACTCTTTTCATCATTTTTACAACTACACAAGAGTTTTATCGGAAAACAAGAAAGACAGCTTGATGAAGCTTTCCCTCGTGAATTGTTTTAGAATAGTTATGGCAACAATGCTTGAATTAATCGGCGTTGAAGCTGTTGAAAAAATGTAGTTGATTTTAAAATTTGTTTATGATAACTTAGATACTGCAAAAGGTTAAGACCTTTCGACAATTAATGACAACTAAATAAATTTTAAAATATACGGGCTATTAGCCTAAGGTGGCTCTGGGTGGGACTCCAGACTAACGGGTGAAAGTTCAATCGAGTTAAATGACAACTAAATA
>CALUWL010000023.1 GCA_944324445.1 Candidatus Gastranaerophilales bacterium
ATCAACAGTTGCAGCCTAAAAATGCCAATGCTCAACGCATTGTCATTTTTTTAACGGCTTCACTCTGGCTTACGCATCTCACCTATGCCCTCGCCTTCGCTCAACTAGCGCAGTCGCGCTACGTTTCGCTCGGCTCGGGTGCAAAAAAAGCCCTGAAAACAGGGCATAGCAATCAGAAGAGTTGAGGATTTACCTTTCTAATATAAATATTTTCCACATGTTTTTAATTAGATTTTGTGTTAATTTTAAATAAGAAAAATAGCTAAAATATGTTATTGTATTAAATAGTAAGGAAAAGATATGAGATTAGATTCAAGACAAAACAACGAACTAAGAAAAATAAAATTTACACATGATTTCACAAAACATTCTCTAGGCTCGGTCCTTGTTGAATTTGGAGAAACAAAAGTTCTGGTTTGCGCTAACTTTGAAGACTCTATCCCTAAATGGATGGATAAAGATTCACCTGAAGGTTGGCTGACAGCAGAATATTCACTATTACCTCAAAGTACAAATACAAGATGTCAAAGAGAAAGAACAAAAATATCGGGAAGAACACAAGAAATCCAAAGATTAATAGGACGCTCCTTGCGTTCATGTCTTGATTTAACGCTAATAAAAGGTAAGACGTTTATAATTGATGCGGATGTTCTACAAGCAGACGGCGGAACAAGAACTGCTTCAATTTGTGGAGCCTACCTTGCTGTTTGCGATATGGTAAAAAAATTACTGGAAAATAAAACACTCGATAAAAATCCGATAATTGAACCCATTGGAGCAATTTCAGCAGGGATTGTAGATAATCAAGTTATGGTTGATTTATGTTACGAAGAAGATTCGTCAGCACAGGTTGATTCCAACATCGTCCTTACAAAATCAGGAAAAATTATTGAATTTCAAACAACAGCAGAAGGTTTGCCTTTTAGCAAAATACAGTTGGATGAAATATATAATTTAGCCTTTGAATCAATAAATAAAATTATAGATATGTACTAGCAATTTTTTCAAAAAAATTTACTTTATAAAATATATCATTAATTTTTAACTGATATAAAAAGAGTAACAAATAATGAATTTTAATACAAAACAAAATGATTTTGAAAAAGAAGAAATACAAGACATTTTAAAGCTTTCAAAATCAGAAAACAAAAAATACTTGTATCAAATCCTATCTATAAAAGATATCTCTGCTTTTGATGCAAGTTACATTATGAACAAACTTGATTTAAATGAAAATAAAATCAAAATTTTAAAATTAGCTTTAAACAAATACAACGAAAACGATATTGCAAAAGATGAAAGCTACAATGATTTTTTGTTCAGAATAGTAAGGAATTTAGAAAAATTGGAAAAACGAAATATAAAATTATTAAACGAAATAACCAAATGCAAAGATAGTTTAGATAATTTTAAAATGCTCATCGATTTTTTAGTTGCAAAGTCGTCTTGTATGTTTAATTGCAACAATCAAAAAGATTTTGTTTTTTCAAAAGTATATATTGACGAATAAAAAAATAATTTTTAAAAAAGCGAAGTTAGATAACTTCGCTTTTTATTAATTCATCTTTAATTTTATCTAAACCGGATTTTATTATTCTTGAAATTCTGCTTGGCGAAATTGAAAATTCATCAGATAATTCATGTAATTTCTTTTCTCTGAAAAACTTCGATTCAATAAGTTCTCTTTCGCGCCTTGGAAGAGTTTTAACTGCTTCTTTAATTCCAGATGAAAGCATTGCAAATTCGCAACTTTCCTCAGGGTTTTTTCGCATATCTTTTACTTCAAAAGTTTTTTCTGAATCAAACATTTCATCCGTAGACAAAATTGTCTTATATATAGCTTCTCTTAATTCGTTATTTTCATCTTCGGTTATAGCTTTACCCTGACGAACACCATACCACTTATAGCGATTTCTAAGTTCGTTTCTAATCGCCCATTTAATCGCTGTAGAAATATAAGATTCATTATAAGATTTAAAATCAATATCAGAAAGCAAAACATTTATAGTTTGAAAACCAATGTTAACGAGTTCTTCAAACTCAACAAGATATTGAACTCCTAATGACCTGTATTCAACTTTTGCAATCTTATTAATAAGGTCGGCATATTGTCTTAAACTAATGTCTTTTTGAACTTTTTCTTTTACGTTTTGCATATACTTTCAACCAGAGATGATATATTATCATGCTTTTATTTTTAAATAAAGCATGAATTACTTAATGTTAACTTTTGTGTATAAAAAAAATACACACAACAGAAAAGTTAGCTAAAAAAAATAATTGACATATTTTTTTAAATTTTAAAGTTTTGTAAAGAAATATTGACAAAAAAAGTTGATATAATAACATATAATCAGTACCAAAGACAGTTGGTGGCATTTGCCTTAATTTCCAACCGAGGTTCAAAAGTAAATAATATACTTATTGAGCTGTTTTGCGTACTATACTCGCAAAACTTTTTTATTATTAAAAGATTGCGAAGTCTTAGAAGAAAGGAGAAATTCGCAAATAATGGCAACTAAACAATTTAAAAACGAAAAAATCGAATACTACAAAAAACAATTTGAAAATGCTAAAGTTGCTGTTGTAGCTGATTATCGCGGTTTATCAGTTGAAGAAATAACTGAATTAAGACGCGGACTTCAAAAAGAACAAGCAGATTTAACAGTTACAAAAAATACCCTGTTAAAAGTTGCTTCAAAAGGTTCTGATTTTGAAGCTATCGAATCACTTATGCAAGGTCCTACTGCTATTGCATTTGGATATGGCGACGAAGTAGCGGCTGCAAAAGTTTTAGCAAAATTCATTAAGGAAAACAAAAAAGGTGAAATTTTAGGCGCAGTTCTTGACGGCAAAGTTTTATCAAAAGAAGAAGCTACAAAACTTGCTTCAATGCCTTCAAAAGAAGAACTTTACGCAAAAATTCTCGGTTCAATCAACTCTCCTGCAAGCGGCATAGTATACTCAGTAAATGGCGTTATGTCAGCGCTTGTTAGAGCAATTGATGCAGTAAGAGAACAAAAATCAGCATAGATTAAATTAAGAAAGGTAATAAAAAAATGAGTAACGTAGAAACAATTTTAGAATCAATTGAAAAATTAACATTATTAGAAGCTGCTGAATTAGTTAAAGCAATGGAAGAAAAATTCGGCGTATCTGCTGCTGCTCCTGTAGCTGTAGCTGCTGCAGCTCCTGCTGCTGGCGCTGAATCTGCTGGCGAAGCTCCTTCTGAAGTTAACGTAATCTTAGCTTCAGCAGGCGCAAACAAAATTCCGGTACTTAAACTTGTTCGTGAAATCACAGGTTTAGGCTTAAAAGAAGCTAAAGATTTAGTTGATGGTGCTCCTAAAGCGTTAAAAGAAGGTGTAAAACCTGAAGAAGCTAAAGAAATCAAAGCTAAATTAGAAGAAGCAGGCGCTACAGTTGAAATCAAATAGTTGATTTTTAACAAACATTAAAAAGACTGTGTTTATTAACACAGTCTTTTTTATTTGTTGTATAATTAAACTATGATGCAAAAAGATAAGAAATTAAAAGTAGCATTCCCGCATATGGGAACAATATATGTGGCTTGGGAAAAAGCACTTAATGCAATGGGAATAGAAGCTTACGTTCCACCTTACACAAGTAAAAGAACACTGTCTTTAGGAACAAAAAATTCTCCGGAAGCAATTTGTCTGCCGTATAAATTAATTTTAGGCAACTTTATAGAAGCAATTGAAGGCGGAGCAGATTATGTTTCAATGATTACATCCCCGGGAATTTGCCGTCTGGGAGAATACGGAAGAAACATTGAACAAGTTTTGAAAGAAATGGGCTACCAAACTAATTATATCGAACTTAGTTTATACGACGGTTTTAAGGGCATGATAGACTATCTTGTACGCATAAGCGGCTCAAAAAATTATCTGAAAATAGCAAATGCGATTTATCTTGCTGTAAGGACAGTATTTGCAGTTGATGAATTACAGAATTTTCTTTCATATCATAGAGCAAGAGAAATCCATAAAGGCGATAGCGAAAAAGCTTTCAATAAAGCAATTAAATTAATAAGACAAGCAAACACTGCAAATGAACTGTCAAAAGCTCTAAAACAAGGTTTAAGCTTAATTTCAAATGTTGAAATAGATAAAACAAAAGATGTTTTACATGTTGATTTAACAGGAGAAATTTATATTGTAAATGATGAATTTTCTAATCAAAATATGGAAAGAGAACTTGGTGCAATGGGCGTTCAAGTAAGGCGCTCTCTTACTATTTCATCATTTTTAAAGGATGCCATTATTCCAAAGATATTTAAAAAGGGTGAAACACACTTAGAACGTGCATATAGACTTGCAAAGCCATATCTTATGAGAGATATAGGAGGCGATGCTCTTGAATGCATTTCAGATGTATTGTATGCAAAAGAAAGAAATGTTGATGGCTTAATCCATGTTTCTCCGTTTACTTGCATGCCTGAAATCATGAGTCAAAACATTTTCCCAAAAATGAGAGAAGACGTGAATTTACCAATTTTATCATTGATTATGGATGAACAAACAGGAAAAGCAGGATATATAACAAGACTTGAAGCTTTTGTTGATTTAATGAGAAGAAAAAAAATGAAAGCAAAAATCAACAGTAAAAATCATGAAGAAAATAAAATTGCTCAAGAAGTCTAATAGCAATAATCAATCTCCTATGTTATAATCCAACAAAATCAAGGATAATTTAGTGGATAAAATTTTAGAAATTAAAAACCTTACAACAGGCTTTTACATAGAAAACAACTTTTATAATGTTCTAAATAAAATAAATTTAGAATTTGAAAAAGGCAAAATCCATGCCCTTGCAGGAGAATCCGGCTGCGGAAAATCGGCATTTGTTAATACTATTTTAAAATTATTGCCAAAAAATGCAAAAATTACTTCAGGAGAAATATTATTTCAAGAACAAAATCTTCTTGATATTAAAGAAAAAGATTTTAACAAAATAAGAGGCACAAAAATCTTTCTTATACCTCAAGACCCCTTTATGTCTTTAGATCCGCTTTATAAAATTGAAAATCAATTAATGGAAATCAATTCTATAAAAGATAAGAATAAAGAAGAAGCAAAAAAAATTATAACAAATGCTCTTGAAGAGGTTAAAATACAAAACATAGATAACGTCTTAAAATCTTATCCGCACGAATTATCGGGCGGTATGAAACAAAGAGTTATTATTGCAATGGCTTTAATTTCAAATGCGGAATTAATTCTTGCAGATGAACCTACAACAGCTCTTGATGTCAGCGTTTCAAATTCAATACTAGATTTATTAGTCGAACTCAAAAATAAAAATAAAACAATATTGTTAATCACACACGATTTATCAATAGTCTATAATTACTGCGATACAGCAACAATTATGTATCTTGGAGATATCGTAGAAAAAGCAACAAGCAAAGAATTGTTTAAAAACCCAAAACACCCATATACAAAAGCATTGTTGGCTGCACTTCCAACTAAAAAAGGTAAAAAACTTGAAAATATAAAAGGACAAATTTCACCAATCACACAAGTTATATCAGGCTGCAAATTTCACCCCAGATGCCAATACACACAAGAAATATGCGTCAAAAATGTACCGCTTTTGGAAAAATGTAATTCAAGAGAAGTTGCCTGCTGGTTAGTTAAATAGTAAGTTTGCTTACAAACAGCAAAAGTATTATAATCTAATAGAACATACAAAATTTGAAAGTAAACTATGGAATCAAGCTTATTTAAGTACAAAAATGTTGAATGGTCCTTACCATTGCTTTTTCAATACGAACCCATCTGGACGGCCATACACGACAGACTTAAAGATTATTGCATACCAATACCTAAAGTCAATTTATTCGGTTCCCCATCAAATGTATGGGCAGGAGGTCGTGTCCCTGCGATATATGGCGACTTGAAAAAAAATTTATTAGTAAATTTATTTGAATACCTTAGAAAACATAACGCAACGCCTTCTTTTACTTTTACAGCAACCGATATAACAAAAGAAGACCTAAAAGACAAGTACGCAAATTATATATTAGACATAGCACTTGAAAACAATTCGAAATTCATAGTACATTCAGATTTATTAAAAAATCATATAAAAGAAAAAAAGGCTGACGCCACTGTAATAGCGTCCGTAATTAAATCAAATTTCAGATTTCAAGGCCCAGATAGGATTGAAGATCCTACAATTGAAAATGAAAGTAATTATTATAATGAGCTCCTTAAAGAATACGATATTGTAGTTGTAAGACCCGAATATTCAAAAACCACATTAGTTGAACACCCCGAATATATAGATGATATCTCAAGAATAGAAGTCCTTATAAACCAACCCTGCATATATAACTGTCCTAAAATGCCAGAACATTATAAGTGCATAGAAAAATTTAAAACAAATCCTAATGCGGAAAATTATTTTAAATGCATAAGATTTAACATTCCTGCTAACATTCAATACGAAAACACTTTGGCACATTCTCAAAAAACAGTTGAAATGCTGGTTAAAAATGGTATAAAAAGATTAAAACTACAAGGTAGGGGCTCAAATATTCCAGTAATTTCATTACTTCAATTAATCAGCAGTCAAATGATGAACTTTGACGGAAATGGATATCAAATATTTGAAAAAATACATATTGCACTGGAAATAAAATCACAAGAATTTCTTGAACAAATAAACAATATCTAATCATCCAATATTTTGTGATAACATAATTCAAATAAAGATACAGGGAACCCTACAACATTATCTATGTTACCCGCTACACTTTCAACAAAGTCAAATCCTTTATCTTGTATTCCATAACTTCCGGCTTTATCAAAAGGCTTAGATCGTTCAATATAATTTTTAATTTCATCACAAGACAATTTTCTAAAAGTTACATGGGTAATTTCTGTACCGCATACAATTTTTTCATTCTTAACAAGACACACAGAAGTTGCAACAAAATGACGACAACCTGAAAGCATAACGAGCATATCATAAGCTTCAATATAATCTTTTGGCTTTCCTAAAATTTTATCATTTAAAACAACAACGGTATCAGCAGAAACAATTAAATCACAAGTTTTAATTTTGTTTTTTACATCTAATGCTTTTTGAATAGCACAATTTTCAACAAGGCTTTGCTTATAATTTAAATTAGATATCTTTTCATCATAACCTGAGGGTATAACATCAAAATTATATCCTGCTTTACTTAAAATTTCTTTTCTTCGTGGAGAAGCACTTGCTAAAATTATATTCATAAGAAAATTATACATAAAAAAACGCCGATAAAATATCGGCGTTTTTTGCATTTGAATAAATTTTAACCTTTGATTTGATTCATAACTTCTTCAGCGAAATTATCTTGTCTTTTTTCAAGACCTTCACCAAGGACATATCTTTCAAATCTTACTATTTCACATTTGCCTTCAATTAATTGAGCAACTGTTAAATCTGGGTTTTTTACAAATGGTTGTTCTAAAAGACATCTTTGAGCCATTAATTTATTAACTCTGCCTTCAACAATCTTTTCTCTGATGTTTTCAGGTTTGTTTGCTAAATCTTCTTTACCCATTTCAATTCTTTTTTCTTCAGCTATAACTGAAGCAGGAATTTCTTCTCTTGAAACAAATTCAGGAGCGTTAGAAGCAATATGCAAACAAATGTCTTTTGTCAAGGTTTCATCGCAATTTTGACATTTTGCTTCAAGTAAAACGCCGATTTTGCCATTGTGAATATAAGTATTTACACAGCAATTTGCATCATATCTTACAAATCTTCTTATTGTAATTTTTTCACCAATTTTAGCAATTTTTTCTTTTATAACTTCTTCAATTGGTTTTTTGCAAACAGGACAATCCATTTTAACCATTTCATCAACAGAAGACGGGTTTAATTTAACAACAGCTTGCGCCATCATGTTTGCAAATTCTTTGAAGTCATCATTTTTTGCAACGAAATCAGTTTCACAGTTAACTTCAACCATTGCACCGACTTTACCTTCAATAGCAGAAGCAACTACACCTTCAGCAGCAATTCTGCCCATTTTTTTATCAGCAGAAGCCATACCTTTTTGTCTCAAAAGTTCAATTGCTTTATCCATATCACCATCGGTTTCAACAAGAGCTTTTTTAGCGTCCATCATGCCGGCGCCGGTTTTATCTCTTAATTCTTTTACCATTGATGCTTTTATTTCCATAGTTTTTCTCCTAATTCTATTATCTTCTACGCTTCAACAGCTTCTGCGTTAGCGTCTTTTGCTTCAACTTTTTCAATTTTACCTGTTGTTTTAGCATTATTTGCTCTTAATTCTTTGCCTTCCAATACAGCATCTGCCATTTTTGAAGTAATTAATTTAATTGAACGCAAAGCATCATCATTACCAGGAATAATGTAATCAATACCATCTGTATCTGCGTTGGTATCAGCTAAGCATACAACAGGAATACCGAGTTTATTTGCTTCTTTTATAGCAATTAATTCTTTCTTTTGGTCGATTACAACTAAAATATCAGGCATGCCTTTCATTTCTTTAATACCGCCTAATGTTTTAGATAATTTTGCAACTTGTCTAGTTAATTGTGCAATTTCTTTTTTAGGAAGTTTATTAGCAGCGCCTGATTCCAAGAATGATTCAAGTTCTCTTAATTTATTAACTCTGCCTCTGATTGTTTCAAAGTTTGTCATCATACCACCAAGCCAACGACGATTGATATAATATCCGCCGCAACGAGTTGCTTCTTGAGCCACAACGTCAACTGCTTGTTTTTTTGTACCGACAAACAAAACATTTTTGCCTTGAGAAGCGAATTTTCTTACAACTTCATAAGCTTTATCCAATAAATCGGATGTCTTTCTTAAATCGATAATATAAATACCGTTTTTTGCTCCGAAAATATATTGTTTCATTTTCGGATTCCATTTTTGAGTTTGGTGACCAAAATGTACACCTGCATCTAATAATTCTACTAAAGTAGCTGTTGCCATAGTTTCTTTATCCTTTCTGTTTTTCGGTTTAATCCTGACCCCTATGGAGCGGGCTGGCTAAAATGCCATTTGGAAATAATGACCGAAAAGGTAGTCTAATAACATAAACAGACTATATTAAACATATTAAAATTGCAAGCAAAATTAATATTTAGAGAACAAAACTTAATACTTAGCACTTGACATTTTGTAAGGGTTGCCTTACTATTAATTTGCAAGGCGTACCTTACAAGGAGACAAAATGATAACAAAAGGGCTCGAAGATTATCTTGAAATTATCTATAACGCAATAAGCAAAAATGAAAGCATTAAAGCAATTGATATAGCAAATAAGTTGAATATATCTCGCTCTTCCGTTTCAGAAGCGCTAATAAGACTAGCAGATAAAAATCTAATTACATACAACGGAAGAAAAGGGATTTCTATAACACAAGAAGGCAAAATAGAAGCCAAAAAAATAATTGAAAAACATAATACTTTATATAAATTTTTCACTGAAATATTAGGAATTGATGAAGCTACGTCAAATCAAAACGCTTGCAGAATCGAGCATGTGATAGACGATAAAATCGTAAAAAAAATAAATTCTTTCACTCTATACTGCAGCAAAAATTCAATAAACAAGAAATTTAAGGAAAATAAATGATAAACAATATCTCAACATTTGCAAAATACATTGATCAACCAATTTTAATTTCAAAATTAAATAAACAAATGCCTAAGATTTTAACAATAGCAGGTGTCGGTTTTATTGGATACGACATCTTTAAAAAACAAAAAGAAAATAAATCTGATGAAAATTCAAAAAAAGATACGCTCAAAAAAGGTATAATTGTTGCTGCTTCAATTGCAAGCGCAATTATAGCGCCAAAAATTGCATCATTCTTAACAAAAAGACCACAAACCTACTCCATACAAAAAATAAAAGAAAGAAATGCAAAAATAATTGATGAATACATAAAATCCAACATGCCGCATAATAATACTATAGAAATTTTAAACAAAGCCAAGGAAAAAGTTCTTTCATATTCTGAAATAAAGTTACTAAAAGAAAATACGGGCTCATTATTTAAAAAACTCATTCCTGACCCTGAAAACATAAAAGCAAAAGATATTTTTTCAGAAATTGGATATCTTTCAATATATGGAGCAATTCCTGTTGCAGGAGGGATAGCAGGCGGAATTATTGCAGATAAAATAGTTGAAAAAGATTACAAAAAAAACATAAAAAACAAAATAAGCGAAGGGTTATATCAGTATCTTGCAAACATTTTTATGTGTAATATTGGGGCAGGACTAGCTCTTTCAATACTTGAAAAGCTTAACATAACCTCAAAATCAATGCGAGCAATTGGCATGACTTGCGGAATAATTTTAACAGGCGTTATAGGCGGAGCAAAAATAGCAAACCTGATTTCCGGCAAAGTAATTAATTCAATATTTCCAACAAAAGAAAATTCCAAAGAAAGAAAACCTGAACCCCTTGATTTATGTTTACATGCAGATGATATTGCAACTGTTTCACTGCTATCCGGTTTAAAATGGATTGAGCCAATTTTACCAATCTTATATACTATTTCAGGATATAAAGCAGGTATCGGATACAGAAATTAGCATACTACTATATAATGAAGTTTTATTAATAGTTTTGATATTTAAAAAGCAAAATGTAAAATATAAATTATGGATTATATGGTGCAAATAGAAAAACTTTTCAAGTATCTTGATTTAAACTTGGAAATAGAAGATAAAATAATACTTTTAAAATTAAAACAAAATTTCAATAATGATTTAAATTTAATCGGATGTTTTTTAAAAGACTATCTTACAATCAAAAATCCTGAAAAAATATCTGATGATGATAAAATCTACAGCGATTTTGTTTTATACTTTGAAAAATCTAAAAAAGAAAAAAAAGAAATTCTTCTAGATATTTTAACTTACTCAAAACACTATCTTGCAATAGTTTTTGAAGACACAGGTAATATTTACCTGCAAAATACAATAGGAGTAATTAATTCTTGTTTTGCGCTTGATAGTTATCCTTATTTAATGATATTAATGAATGATTATCAAAATAAAAAAATTAATAGCAATTCATTTATCACAATGTTAAAATTAATATCGGATGCAATTCTGGAACGTTTTGAAAATACTGAAAATTTAAATAAGGATTTCAGTCAAACAAGAATAGCAAATGAAATACTAAACAAATCAGAAAGATTGGTAAGCTAATTGGCAGCTTTTATAGATAAAGCAAAAATAAAAGTAATATCAGGCGCAGGCGGAAATGGCGCTATGGCTTGGCGCAGAGAAAAATATGTAGATAAAGGAGGCCCCGCAGGAGGAGATGGCGGAGCAGGCGGAAGCGTATATTTTATAGCAACCTCGGATATGTCAACCCTGCTTGATTTTACACATAAAACTGTCTTTAAAGCCGAAAGAGGGGAAAACGGAAAAAACAAAAATTGCCATGGTAAAAACGGCGAAGATTTATATATCAAAATGCCTGTAGGAGTAGTTGTCAAAGATTTAAAAACAAATAAACTTATAGCAGATTTAAACGAAAACAATAAAACAATACTCATAGCTAAAGGCGGCAGAGGCGGCAGAGGAAATGCACGTTTTGCAACAGCTCAAAAAAGAGCGCCTCAATTTTGTGAACCGGGAGAACCAGCAATAGAAAGAGAACTTGAGCTTGAACTTAAACTAATAGCTGACATTGGACTAATTGGCATGCCAAATGCCGGTAAATCAAGTTTAATAAGCGTAATCAGTGCGGCAAAACCAAAAATAGCAGATTACCCCTTTACAACATTAATTCCAAATCTTGGTGTAGTAAAAAAACCAACAGGCGACGGTTTTGTTATAGCGGATATTCCGGGTCTAATCGAAGGAGCCTCAGATGGGCTTGGTTTAGGCCATGAATTCTTGCGCCATGTTCAAAGATGCAAACTACTTCTGCATATAATAGATATTTCAAAAGAAGAGAGTTTTAAAAATTATCAAAAAATCAACGAAGAATTAAAAAAGTTTGATTCTAACCTTGCAAAAAGACAGCAGATAATTGTATTAAATAAATCTGATTTAGTTGACATGGAGCATGCCCAAGAAATCAAAATTGAATTTGCAAAAAAAAGCAAAACAAAGAATGAAATATTTATAATTTCCACAGCAACAAAACAAGGTATAAAAGAACTTCTAAACTATCTTTATATAAAACTGGAAGAAACTGAAGATATTAAAATAGAACTCGATATTGAAGAAGATACAGCCTCAATCGATAATGATGATTCGTACTATGAAATTACAAAACTTAACAAAAATACATATCAAATAACAGGGGGCAAAATTAAAAGACTAACCTCGGTTACAGACATAAAAAACATGCATCAAATAAAAAGATTTACAAATATATTAGACTCAATGGGAGTTTACGAAAAATTAAGAGAAAATGGAATAGCAAACGGGGATACAATAATAGCTGAAGGGATAGAGCTTGTGTACGATGAAGATTATTACTAAAAAGTTACATTTTGACAAAATTAAAAGTCATAGTAAACTTAAAATTAGGTAAAAGTTTTATGGTAATATTAGTATTAAAGATAAGAGTTTAGCATTAAATGTTTTTTGAGGATGAAAAGGATATTATAGAAAGCGGAGCCGATATAAAAATATCGGAAGACGGAACAGTTACTTGGGAAGATGTATTGAATGATACAAACGATGAACTTGTGTCTGTAAAAAAATCGTCAACAACAAAAGATGATGTATCAAAATCTGACAACACAATAGATTTAGGGGATGAACTCGAGCTTGTTTCAGATATTGACGAGGATGTTGACGAAAACGAACTGGCGCAAATCTTAAACGAAACATCATCACCCAAGCAAAAAGCTTTTGATGCTTTTGGTAATGCCGAAAATCAACCGGCAGAAACAGATGACGAGTTTGATATAGATAGTCAACTTGCAAGCATAGTTTCAGAAGACAATAATCAAAATTCAGCAAACGAAGAAGATATTGTTTTACCAAGAAAGACAGAGAGCAAAAAAAGCACAAATACAACCGGTGTTCTTATTGCAATATTATTTGCAGTTGTAGTGGTTGCAGGAGTTTATTACATAATTAGCTATACAAAAAACAATAACTTAGCAGGTGAAGAACTTACACCACCGGCAAGTGTTCAAGAAGAAATGAACAACATTACTCCTGAAGAAATAGCTCAAAGGCAGGAAAACAACATACCTGTTGTAAACGAAGACGAAGTAGGCGAAATTAAACCCGAAGAACAACCCGCACAAGAAAAAAAAGAAGTAATTGATATTAAACCGACAGGAAGAGCAAATCCTTTTGTTCCTTTGCAAAAATATGTATCGGTTGAAATTCCTGAAACGGTTATTGAATATGATAAATCAGGTCTTCCAAAACCACCGGAAACTTATGGAATACAAGATGAAAGAACTACAAAAATGCTTGCTATAGCAGTTTCCGGTATCATGTATGACGAAGTAAGCCCCTCTGCAATAATAACTTTTGATGGAAACGACTATTTTGTTCAAAAAGGTGATAGGCTTGATGACTACAAAGTAATCAACATAACAAGAAACTCTGTAACCATAGCCCTTGGCAAAAATTTATACAGAGCGAACATAGGGGAAGAATTCAAAATAACATCAAATTTCTACGGAAGCGCACAATATTTGCCATCAAAACAAGGTGGCGGAAGACAGTATTACTCGGTATCGGATAATACCGAAGAAACACCTCAAAGAGGCACCATACCGACAACAAGATATGTTTCAGAAGATGAAGTAATAATTAAATCAAAATAAAATAATCTGGGAGAAGTGATAAAATGCAAAAAATTAAACCGTGTAACATAAGCAAGATTTGTTTAACACTTTTGAGTATGACTCTTTTAACTCAAACGGTTTTTGGTTTTGAAAATAATAGAGTTTCTTATCTTGACAGTGTTTCAGGATCTTATCTTTATAATAACGGAGCAGAAACAAACAATTTATTAAATCTAAATTCCATGGATGCAAAAGGAATTGAGACAACTTTAAAACTTGACACGACGCCAATTATTACAAACTCCAATGTAAAAATTAATTTATCACTTAGAGATTCTGATTTAAAACAAGCTCTCAGAATGCTTGCAGATAAGGCAAAATTAAACATTGTATTTGATGAATCAGTAGAAGGTAAAATAACTCTGGATTTAAACAACATCAAAATAAACGATGCTTTTATGGTTATATTTAAATCATCCCAACTGACTTATACGTTAGATGGCAACACAATAACGGTAATGACGCTCGAAGCAGCAAAAGAACTGGCATATACAAGACAAAATATGACTGTTTTACCTGTTAAATATGTAAATGCAGAAAGCGTTGCAGAATTCTTAAATAACAACCTTTTTAAGTCAAAAATATTTGGCCTATCAAATCAACCGATAGTAACATCAAATCCAAGAACAAATCAAATAGTAATTTTTGGTAATAGCGCCGATGTTACCGCAGTTAAAAGGGTTTTACCTGTGTTGGATACAAAACCAATGGTAAACAGCTTTAAAGTAAACCATACAACACCAAAAGAAATGGCTACTTTAATTTGTGATTCATTATTTTACAATGAAAACGGTACAACAAGTACCAGTTCTTCAACCACAACTACGGATTCTGACGAAGTCGTACTTGGTACAGGTACAGTTGCTTGCAGAGACACATCAACATCATCGACAGGGTCATCTTCAAACGACAGCTTATCATCATTCAAATCAACTCCGCTTACCATAACTTATTTTCCGGAACTAGGAAAAATATCAGCTTATGGTGGTTCAGTTGAACAAATTGAAGTAATAAAAGAATTTATAAAAGAACATGATAAAAAACAGCTTATGGCATATGTTGAACTTTCCGTTATAGAGCTCAACGAAACAGGTTCAAAAGAATTTTCTAACACATGGAACTTGTGGACACCATTTATTTCACTAGGATTTAGTCCATCAGGCGGCTTATCCACAAGCTCTGTTTCTCCTTTCTTTATCTGGGGAAATAAATATCCAATCAAAGAAATAAAAGAAGAAACGGATAAAGATGGAAATGTAACAACTACTGAAACAACAACTCAAGTTACAAAAACAAATAATTCAGCCCTTACATATCAATTGAAATATTTAGTTGAAAATGGAAACGGTAGAGTTTTAACAAATCCTAAAATAATGGTTACAAACGGCAAAAAAGCAACAATAGATATGACATCTGACTACGTAAAATCAGTTACAAGCCAAATACTACAAGGTTCAGATACAGTTACAAGCGCGACACAAAAAACTTATGATATAGGTTCTGATGAAGGCTTGTTAATTGAAATTGTTCCTTTTATCTCGCCTGACGGATATGTTTCAATGAATATATCTCCTGAATTTGCAACAGTAAAAAGTCAGGTATATTCTACAAATGAACTTGGCGAACAAGAACTTGCTGCAACACTGTTACAAAGACGTGATTTAGAACTTAAAAACATAAGAATAAAAGACGGCGAAACACTTGTGCTTGCTGGTTTAATTAAAGAAAATGAAACCCAAACAGTTCAGAAAATGCCTATACTATCTGATATTCCTGTTATAGGAGCATTCTTCAGGGGTAACGCCACAAACAAAACAAGGGAAGAACTTGTAATAGTTGTAACTCCACACATCATTAAAGACGGACAAGACTTCTCTGATGATAAAATATACGATCTATAAGAAAAAGAAACTCAAATGGATAATAGCATAATTACAAAATTAATTAAAAAAATAAATTTTGATTTAGCCGATAAATTCGAATTAGCAGTAGCGAAAGAACTTTCTTTCGTTCCTGTTAATATGCAAAATAATGTTTTTTTTATAGCCGTATACTCTAATTCCAACAAAGATAATATTATTAAATATGTAAGCAAAATTATAGATAACAAAATTGAGTTCATATACTTAACTAAAGAAAATTTCGACCAACTCTTTAATGCTTTTCTTAAAAAATTCTCAGCAAAATATGGTGGTGCAATCAGTTCTGATATCAATAGTGATACGCTTAGTTTTGACACAAGTGACATCGAAGATGATATAAGTATTGATGACGATGAAGAATTAAGCATTGATGACGATGACGATTTTGAAGATTCGGAAACAAAAGATGAAGATCTTTATTTAGATGACAATGATGATATAGACGATATAGAAGATGATGAGACTGAATCAACAGAAAAAACGAAAGAAGATAAAGAAACAAAAGCCGACATATCTAAAGTAAAAGCACCACAAACAAAAAAACTGGGCGAAATACTCATTGAAGAAGGTTTGATTAACGAAAAACAACTTGAAATTGCACTAGCAGAAAGCAAGGCACAAGGAATTCCTTTAGGTTCAGTTCTTGTCAAAATGGGCTTTGTAACAATAAAAGACTTAAAAGAAGCGCTCGGAGCTCAAATGGGCTTAAAATATGCAACGGCTGAACAATTAAAAGCCCTTCCAACAGCAATTTCAATACTTCCTGAGGATTTTGTCAAATTAAACAAAGTTATCCCGCTTAGTATGACAGAAAAATCTCTTGTAGTCGGCATGGTTAACCCCAATGATACAAAAGTCATAAATGAAATTGTTTATCAAACGGGTTTAAAACCTACTGTAATGTTGGTTACGCATGTTGAGTTTGAAAACTTTATAAACACATATTATAACGTTGATAAATCTGATGCAGATGAATTATTACAACAAATAAATGAAGATGACAAACTAGAATCAAATTCATCTGAACTTTGGGAACAAGTAGAACAAGAAATTCAAGATTCAGATGGTGCTGTATCACAACTTGCCAATAAAATTATAACAATGGCGATAGATAGACGTGCCTCAGATATCCACATTGAACCATTAACTGTAGGATATAGAGTGCGTTTAAGGGTAGATGGTTCATTGCAAGAAGCTCTGAAAATACCTGCAAAAGTAGATAGTGCGGTTATTTCAAGATTTAAAGTTCTTTCAAGAATGAATATAGCAGAGCACAGACGTGCTCAAGATGGCTCATTTACATTAAAATACAAAAACAAAGCACAAGATTTCCGTGTAAACACTCTTCCGGTTGCAGGCAGAGAAAAAATGGTAATCCGTGTTCTTGCTCCGCAAATGGATTCAAAAGAAGCAAAAGCAGATAAAATTGAAATCGTAGGGGCATCTGAAGATGATATCAAAAAAATAAGATATCTTGTATCTTCGCCAAACGGAATTGTCCTAACATCAGGTCCTACGGGTTCAGGTAAAACAACAACTTTGTATGCTCTATTAAGATACATGAACTCAGATTCCGTTAACATTACAACAATTGAAGACCCTGTCGAAATAAAACTTGAAGGTATAAATCAATCATCAATAAACACTAAAGCCGGAATTACATTTGCAAACTCACTGCGTGCAATATTAAGACAAGACCCTGATACAATATTAATTGGGGAGATTCGTGACTACGAAACACTGGAAGTTGCAATTTCTGCTTCATTAACTGGACACTTAGTATTATCAACAGTTCACACAAATTCTGCAGCAGCTACAATAACTCGTTTAATTGAAATGGGTGCCAAAGATTATCTGATATCATCAACTATTTCAGGTATCATTGCTCAACGTCTTGTAAAAAGATTGTGTCCAAACTGCAAGGAAGAATATTACCCAAGTTACGAAGAAGCAAAACAGATACTAACTGATCCTATTGAAATACAGAAACTAACTCAAACAAAAATATACAAACCACATGGTTGCCCACATTGTAAAAATTCGGGATATTTAGGTCGTTTAGCAGTTCTTGAAATACTTGTTGTAAATAATGAAATCAGAAAAATGATAGCTCAACGTGCCCATGATGTTGAAATAGAAGACTATGCAATTAAACAAGGTATGAAAACTTTGAAAATGTCTTGCCTAAGACACATATTAGAAGGCAATACTTCAATTGAAGAACAAGTAAGGATACTGGGATTAGCAGGCGAACAATAATGGCAGTTTTTCAATACACAGCACTAAAAAACAACAAAACAAGCGTTTCCGGACGTATCGAAGCTAATGATGCAAATGAAGCTCGCAAAAAAGTACGTGAAATGAATTTAATACCTACATCAATAGTTGATGTAGAAACAACGCAACAAAAAAAATTCAAAGGAAAAGTTGCAAAAATAAGTGCACTTAGTTTAAGAGAAAAAATAGATTTCACATCAACTCTTGAAATATTAACCTCCACAGGTATACCAATTATAGAAGCACTCTTATTTATAGAACAAAATTCAGATTCTCAAAGAATCAGAAAAATAACACATGAATTCAGAAAGCAAATTATTGGCGGCTCAACCTTGGGTGAAACTCTTGAAAGATACAGAAACATCTTTGGCAGAGTATACATTGGTCTAGTTAAAGCAGGGGAAGATTCCGGAGAATTGGATAAAACCCTTGTTCGTATGTTAGATTTACTTAAAAAACAAGATGCAGTAAAAGGTAAGGTTATAGGTGCTTTAATATATCCTGCTATTGTTATTTTGCTTGCCATAGTAGCAGTAATAATAATGCTTGTATTTGTATTTCCGGCATTTGACGAAATGTTTAACAACCTAGGTAAACCACTACCATGGATTACAAAAGCCTGTATGAATATGGGCGTATTTATGAAAAAATACTGGTTTGCATTAGTAATTGGCGTAGTTGGAGCAATAATTTGCTTAAATCAAGCATACCAAAATCCAACAGTCAGAAAAAATATAGATAAATTCGTACTTCATATTCCAATGTTATCCGAATTAATGAAGTTCTCTAACTTTTCCAACTTTATAGCCGTACTTCAAGTATCCTATGAAGCAGGTATTCCAATTGTAGATTGTTTATTTTTGGCAAATTTAACTATGGATAACTTTATTTTAAAGACAGCCATCATGCAAGTTGCAACAAAAGTTCAACAAGGCACACACTTATCTGTCGCGCTAAAAAGTGTCAATGAAGTTCCCACAATGATGACATTTATGATTGCAACAGGTGAACAGTCAGGTCGTTTAGGAGATTCACTTTATCATTGTGTAAGCTTTATCGATAAAAAACTTGATGCAGTTATAGACGGATTTACAAAATTAATTGAACCTCTATTAATGGTATTTATCGGTGTTATTGTTGGCTTCCTAGGATTAGCCTTATATCTGCCATTATTTCAAGCATATCAACAATAAAAAAATTAAATCATCTTGATGTAATTACAGTTTAATTTTAATAAATTCAACTACGCAGTATTACAACAAGGGATAATAAAAATTTTTAACAACATACGACTTTAAAACTAAAATAAAACAACAAAAATAGTTTTAAAAAGCAAAACGCAATTCAAAAAAATATTACCGCAAAATACCTAAGTATTGCGGTAATATTTATCTAAGGCTGTTATAATAACTTTTACAAGATATTTGAAGTAATCATGAAGTGTACCCTAAAGCTTGAAGCATCATCAGGTTTATTAACAATAGGAACACCAAAGTATACGTTACCTGATAAATATCTTGTCATCTTCAAGACAACACCGCCGCCGACACTCATAACAAAACTTGAGCTTGGCATACCGATTCCATAATCACCAAACCAACCTAAATCACAGAAAGCAGCAAGCCTTATAGAGTCATCTATAAATCTCAATTTTTCTGGCAGATGATTTAAGAATGGAACAGGAGCTCTTAATTCAGCAGAAGCAGTTACACCATAGTCTCTTAAGAAGTAACCTTCTTCAAAACCTCTAACGGAAGAAATGCCACCAATTTGCATTTTATCAGAATACCAAACGTTTCTGTTTACCCATTGACCATTGGCAGTAAAGATACCCATCATTCTCCAAGGCAACACTTGCAATCTTGCAATAGATGCTTGGATTTTAACCATTCTATTTGTTGGGGTTTCTTTTGAATAATATCCATACAAATCATTAGATGCGCCAAAAATATCAATACCTTTTGCTACACCAATATTACCAAACCATTTACCGTAAAAATCATCTTTTACGTTTGTCAAGTTTAATTTAATAGCTCTTGTTCTATATCCATACAAATCATATCCACGCAAAGTAGTATTTGTATTTCTCATATCAAAAGCTATATCAGCATATAATTTATAATTTTCAGTTTTAACCAATCTTCTTGATAAATCAATGTAAAAACTGTGAGACTTACCTTTTACATCAAAGTCTTTAAGTTCACCTTTATCAAGCTTTGTACCTGAATATGAATAACCTAAGTTCAACTTAGTTTCATGACGTCCAATTGGTACAGAATAAAATACACCTTGTCCAATTGAACTTCTAGCCAAAGAAGTTGTTGATAAGATTTGATCGCCAAAACCGGTCAAGTTACTCATACCGGCAAAAATAACGAAACGATTCAAACCAACTGCTGAACGACCTTGGTTATCAAAACGAAAATCAAAATCAATCGGGAATCTGTCTTTAACATTTAAGGTTAAATCTGTATATTGTTCAGAATCTTCATTATCTTGAAGAGCGACAGCACCCTTAATGTAATCGGTTGCATTTAATTCACGTAAAGATTCTTGGATATCAGCAACATTTAAAACTTTATCTTCTTGAATATTTTTATCTTTCAAAAAAGTTGCGCTCAAATATTTCTTTCTTGCCCACTTATTTCCTTCGATGGTAATATTACCGTATTTACCTTCCAAGACAACAATTTCAACATTACCATCCTCAACCTTTTGAGGCGGAAGATAAGCAGTTGTAGAAATATAACCATTCTTTTGATAATACTCTGTTATAGCATTTGCCATACCAATCAAATCATTGATTGTAACAACATCACCAATTCTTTGACAAACTAAATTTAACAACTGTTCTTCAGTATATTCAGTATTGCCGGTAATATGAATGGAGTTAAGAGTAAAACTTACTTCCTTATTTGGAAGATCCTTCATTTTATCTCTCATTTCTTTATTCATTTCAATTTTTTCTTCGTAATGTTCTTCTTCTCTGTCATTACGAATTTTTTGTTCATAATCTTTTATTTGACGTAAATTTGTCTGGTCAATAACCCCTGCATCAAAATTGCCTATTCCATTAGGAATCATATTTGAACCAGCTTCAGGACCTGCAAAAACTGATGGGGAAGAAATTACCAAACACAAAGCCAGTGATATTACGCTAACTTTACCTTTGCTGAAACTATACTTAAGCACTTTTCTTATATTCCTTTTACTTTAATGTGGTACCAACATGGAGCGCATGCAATACTATCTTAATTTAATTTTTACTATATAACAATAAATTATATTGATGATTTTTATAATACTACAAAAAGAATATAAATATTTTTTTTTGACACAATATTAATTTATATGAAATTCATATATAAATAGTTATATATTTTTTATATCTTTTGTTGATTTTAAAAAAAATTTCTGCTAGTATAAATCAACAAGAATTAATTGTAAATTTTTGTAAATTTGAGTATTGTATGTGAAAAATTTTTACCCCTGCGTGGTTTTTATATTATATAAACGCGTGAAAGCATATGGATGCAAAGAAAGATTGTTTTATGAAAGGGAACCATAATGAGTCAATTTAAGAAAAAGATTACAGCATTTACGGCTATGCTGGCATTTTTGTCAATAACAGGTGCTACTGCCATGGCGGCTTCCGTTAATGATGTCATAAACAACACCAACAATATTGGTTTTTCATCATCAGACAACAGACTTGATGTAAACGTGGTTGGTGGTCAGCACGGTGCAGTAGGTCAAGTTGACTGGAATGATTTTTCTGTCGGAAAAGGCGAACACGTAAATTTTGGTTTTTCAGGACTATCGCAAACGGTAATTAACCGTGTTCTGGGTGGCAAATTATCTGACATCCAAGGAAAAATAACAAATTCTTGTATCAATGGCGGCGCTTGCGACTCTTACGCTGCTACAGGCAAAGTTATCTTGATTAACCCTGCAGGCGTTATGTTTGGTGCAGGCTCAATGGTGGATTTAAACTCATTCACGGTTTCCACTTTTGATTTTAAAGGTGCACAAAACCTTAGAAATATGACAGAAAGCCAAATGGCGGCTTATCAGGCAAATGTCTTAAATAAATTATCACCAACACCAGAAGTAAACGGTGAAAACAGGGTATACGGATCAATTACATTTGATTCAAATTACACAGACGCATTTGAAGAAGAAGGATTATCATTCAACAAAGGTGATACTTTTGTAAAACTTGACGGTGCAACATTTGCTCACTTTAATCCTGACGGAACAATAAGCGAATCAGACCCGAACAAATCCTTAGCAATTGTTTCAGACAATATTACATACAAGGATTCTCTAATCAGAACAGGAAGCAATAATAACTACGTAACATCAGCAGGTTCTCAATCTTTCTCAAATGTAAGATTGATAACAGCAGACGGTGTTACATTTGACTATTTAGCAAACGGCTATTTAGACACATTTGAGGTTGCTGAAGATACAGCATCAGATGTTCAAAGAAATATCACTATTGATAACTCAGGTTTAGCACCTGATCAAACTGCAATTCAAGCAGGCGATGTCCATATTATAAATAAATCAAATGCCGAAGGCTCAAATATTAAAATATCAAATTCAATCATAAAAGGTACAAAGCTGATAAACAAAGAAAATGGCGACATTATGATTGTAGGTTCGCATGATGTGCTTGTTGATAATTCTCGTCTTGAAACAGTAAACACATATGCAAAAGATGAAAATGGAATAATACAATCAACAGAAGGACAGAACGGCGGCGAAGTATTTATCTCGGCAGGCAAAGATGTAACAGTTAAAAATTCGCTAGTTTATACTGCAGGCTCAAAAGGTCAACCTGAAGGAAGCAATGCCGGAAAAGTAAGAATCTTCTCATACGGCGGAAAAGCAGCTGTAGACAATTCAAAAGTAATCGCAAACGGCGATGCTGCAATTCAATCAACAGACAAAGTTGAAATCAACAACTCACTCGTTAAAACACAAAATACTGTTGATCCAAACGATATAACCAATATTAAAATATCAGCCGCAGACGAAGTTAAAGTTGACAATTCAATTGTAAACGCTGATGGTAACATTGATATTCGTTCAGAATACTCAGATAACTCTCTTGCAGGAAATATTATAATCACTAGTGATCTTGATGAAAACGGTCAAAATCAAACACTTATCGCTGCAGGGGACAAACTTTCAATTCAAGGTTCTAATACATTAATCGATAATTCATCTTTAGTATATGATGAAATCAAATTCTATAACGATGGAACAACGGGCTTAAATAATGTAACAGTTGCAAATAACTCAACATTCAGCCCAATAGGAACAGATGGCAAAGTTAGCGGAGATGTTACATTAGAAACAAACGGCAACTTTACACTCGACAACGCTACAATGAAACGCGCTGCATATTCTCTAAAATTTGACAGAAATGAAGACGGATCACTTGTAGATGACGGAACAAAGGATGCTATCAATTATAAACTTACAATCAACACAGCTGATGCAAACAATCTGAGCGTAACATCGACTGAAGGAGATGTAAACGTAGTAAATACTTCAAATGTACACACTAATCAAGACATCAACCTATTATCCAAAAAAGGCGATGTTAAAATCGACAACTCTACCCTAAAAGCAGATAGAAACCTTAAAGCAGAAGCTACAAAAGGCGGTATGTTTGTTAAAAATGATTCAAATATAACAGGTGGAAACGATGTAACTCTTGAAGCGTACGAATCAATAGTATTTGGCGAAAAAGGTGCAGAAAACATCAACATTGATAATTCATCAAAAATTGCATCAGGTTCTGATATGTATATCACCTCAACCGGAGGCGATATAATAGGCGAAAAAACTACTATGCCAATACTAGAATATGGCGATAGACTAACATTCAATGCAAAAGGCGACAATATATTTACAAGTGAGGATTCGCTAAAATCCGTAAATGTTGACTACATTGCAGGTGGCGCTAACAAATTCTATACGCAAGATGATATACAATTTGTTAATTCAACATTTGAAGCTCCAGAAAACTTCATTGAATCTGGAAGCGACGTTATAATGAACAATTTAACAATTAAACAAGCAACAGCTAACGCTAAAGACACAGTTACAGAAATTTATGCAAACGGAGATGTTACAACCGATGATGTAACAGGTACAGCAGCTCAAGATGTAGCAGCCGATACTCATAAATTCCCGCAAAGCGTTTCAGTAGATAGAGACGGCACAGGTAAAACTGTTCTTGACATAAACAAAACAAAACTGAAAATTACAACAGAAACAGTAAAAGATGCTAATGATCCTACTAACGGAAGCATTGTATTAGACGTTAAGAATGCAGATAACAAGGATGCAGGTCTTGAACTTACAGCTCAAAATGTTGCAGCTCTTGATAAAGATCCTACGGGCGGAAACTTCAGACCCGGATATTACCTATCCGGAACTCAAAAATGGGATGAAAATATTGCACCAAGCGAAGGACCCGAAGTTCACTTAAATGCAGAAGACGATAGTTTATCTATTTCAAAAATTATTACAGATAAACTTTGGTTAGATAAAAATGATAATATGTATGCGGCAGACGTTGACCTAACACCGGAACAAATGGCGGGCATACCAGAAGGCGTAGATTCAAAAGGCTATATTGAAGTCAGAGATGAAGGCGGATTCAATATGGATGAAAATAAAGATTATGATCCTGCTCCAGACGGCTTCGAATACGAAAAGAATTTTGACTCACAAATAATTGATAAAGATGTAGACACAAAAACAGAAACAACTGTTGGCGATGCTTATGTTATCGATAAAGATGTAGATGTTGATGTTAAGGTCGAACACAAAAAAGACCCCGATCAAACAGTTACTACAACAACTACTACTACAACTACCACATACGGTAAAGACACTACAACCCAAGATACAACAACAACCACTACTACTATCAGAGATCAAAAACATACTATCAAATTTGATAACAACCATCCGGAAGGCGGAGATTTCATCTTGGTGTATGATAAAACAACAACAGATACTGATGTAGAAGTTAAAGACCCTGTTACAACAACCGAAACATGGCAAGATGTTGATGTAGACGTAAAAGTTGAAGTTGAAGATTGTCCTGAACCGCCGGTAGTAAACCCTGATGACGACAATGTTGACTCTTTAATCAACCAAATAAAACTACCAAGAGAACAGGTTGAAATTTCTAAAACTTCTAAAGTTTCAGATAACACGGTTGACCAAACATCAAACATAATGTCAGCAGCAGCAAAAGTTGACCTTGGTCAAGAAGAAAAATCAGAAGAAGAAGATAAAGAAGAATAAATTAATTCTTATAAATTATTAAAAGACCGCTCGAATACAAGCGGTCTTTTAATTGCCAACTAAAACTATTGCTGATAAATCCATACGTCAAAACCTGCAGCTTTTAATTTTTGCGCTTGTTTTTTTGCTACATTGAAATCTTGAAAAGAACCCATCTGCACACTAAATACATCCCCGACTTTCCTTACAAAAGGAGTAAGTGCGGGTTCCTGACTTTTTATCGCAGTTTGCATTTTTTTTGCTTCATCAAAACTTGAATATCTACCAATTAAAACTTTAGACATTACTATAACGTTTTTTTCAATCAAAGTTTCTTCCTGCGGCTTTTTATTATGAGTTGAAATCTCTTCGATAGCTGCTGATATTTTATTTTGCTCCTTAATTGGAATTTCAACAGGTTTTTTTGTATTTTTTTGCTCTTTTATGGTTTTATCAATATGAATCGGGTCAATAACTTCCGTATTTGCTGTTTTTTCTTTTGCTATAATCTTAGCTTCAGAGGGAGCATTTTCCTCTTGCTGAATTAGCATAAGACGAGAGTCAATCTTTCTTTGCTGCTCTTCTTCAACAACAGGGGCATATCCTGAAAAATTTTCAATCGTGTCAGGATTTCTTAAAGACAAATCTCCTTTTGAATATTCAATATCCATTTTAGCTGAATATTTCATAATAAAAACAACAATAATTATAAAAATTATGATAAAAGTTGCCAAAAATAACTGAAAAAGAAAATTTAATTTTGAAATCGGTTTTTTAGGTTTTTCAGCTTCAGCTTGAATCTTATTCTTTTTATATGCAAAGTAGTCTGACGTATTAAAATTCATCTAATTTAATCCTCTTACTTTGTATGTTGCCATTTTTATACTTTCAGCCTCGGATTTAAATTTATCCATAACCTCATTTGCAAATTTTTCAATATCAACTATTCCCATCTCAGATAAATCTGAAACTTCAATCGGAGCGCCTTCTTTTATTATATTTAAAGCAGTATGAACAAGACAAGAAGTAACAGATTTTGTAGCTATTGAAACTGACAGTTTTCTGTTATCAAAAAATAAATCATCACCTTGTCTTTTAAGCATAATGCCATAACTTTCAACAACTTCTTTTATAATTGAAATAAAAAGCCTTTG
>CALUWL010000024.1 GCA_944324445.1 Candidatus Gastranaerophilales bacterium
CCAAACCACCGCTGTGGAATTTGGGCGCACCAATGAAAACCGCCGGATTTACCGATTTACTTGCTAAATTATCAGCTTTTATTAAAGGTGTAGCACCTTCACATAAAGATACTACAGGAGTTGATTCACTTACCGGTAAATATTTTCTGTATTTTTCAATTAAACCCAAATATTTCATCTACATAACCCTTATTCTATTCAAAATTTTAATTTCAGACGTTTCTTCAAGTGTCTTCATCATTGAATTAATGTCTTTTTCGTAACATTCTTCAGTAATTACAATTATTGTAGCGCTTCTATCTTCATTTACTCCTTTTTGCAAGATACAAGATAAATTAATATTGTGATTTCCACAAGCAAGGCCAATCTTTCCTATCGTCCCCGGAATATTGTTTGCTTTAATTCTTAAATAGTAACAATTTTTTGTATCTTCAATATTAATTTGATTAGCAAACTCCGTATGATGACAAACCGACATAGGCAGAATATCGTCTTTCCTATTTATTTCAGCTTTTATTGAAAGTATGTCGCCAACAACAGAACTTGCGGTAGGAAATTCACCTGCTCCAGGGCCAACAAACATAACTTCTCCAACCGGAAAGCCTTTTAGCATAACTGCATTTGTTGCATTTTTAATATCAGATAATTCTCTTTTTTTTGATACAAGCATAGGATGAACCCTTATATCAAGCAGCTGAGCTCCGTTAACGTCTTTTAGGGATTTAGCTAATGCAATCAATTTAATTTTATAGCCAAATTCATCAGCCAATTTCATATCAAGAGAAGAAATATTTGTAATTCCCTCACGATAAATTTTGCTTATATCAATTCTTTTATTGAATACAATATTTGATAATATTGCAATTTTATACATGGCGTCATAACCTTCAACATCCCCTGTCGGGTCAGTTTCAGCAAAACCAAGCTCTTGAGCTTTTTTTAAACAGTCAGCATAACTTATATTTTCTTCATCCATTTTTGTTAAAATATAATTGGTTGTACCGTTTAAAATACCCGCAACAGCACTAAATTCGTTAGCCTTCAAACTTGATTTTATGGGAAAAATAATAGGAATACCGCCTGCAACAGCTGCTTCATATAAAATTACAACATTATTTTCGCGCGCTAAATCAAAAAGTTCACTGCCATGTTTTGCTAACAGTTCTTTATTGGCTGTTACGATATGTTTTTTATTTTTTATTGCAGTTTTAATAGCATCTATAACGCCGACTCCGCCTGCAACTTCAACAAGTACATCAATATCAGGATTGTTAGCCAATTCTAAAGGATCAGTTGTTACTTGTTTAACTTCTACATCACGCTTTTTATTGGGATTTTTTACAGCAGCAGATATTATTTCTATATCATCAAACTTAGATAATACTTTAACTACGCCCTGCCCAACGGTTCCCAAACCTATAAGTCCGATTTTTAATTTTTTTTCCATAGAAAAATAATAACATAAATTTGTTTTTGTTGTAAGATTATCTTGAAAGTTATTTTAAGAGGATTTTCAAAATGAGTGATATCAATGAACAAGTAAGAGTTAGAATAGCTCCTTCACCATCAGGTAATTTACATATAGGAACAGCAAGAACTGCGCTGTTTAACTATCTTTTTGCAAAAAAAACAGGTGGAAAATATGTATTAAGAATTGAAGATACAGATTTAGACAGATCATCTGAAGCCTACAAACAAAATATTTTTGATAGCTTAAAAGCTTTGGGTTTAAATTGGGACGAAGGACCCGATGTAGGCGGTAATTACGGTCCGTATAAACAATCAGAAAGATTTGATATTTATCCAAAATTCGCTCAAATGCTAATTGATAAAGGCTATGCGTATGAATGTTTCTGCTCCAACGAAGATTTGGATGAAGAACACAGAATTGCAGCAGAAAAGAAAATACCATATAAATATTCAAGAAAATGTTTAAATTTAACCAAAGAAGAAAAAGATGCACTTAAAGCTAAAGGTATTGTGCCTTCTATAAGATTTAAGGTTGATGCTAAAGAACTTATATTTAACGATTTAGTTAAAGGTGAATTAAAATTTGATACTGGATTAATTGGCGATTTTGCCATTATGAAATCAAACGGAACACCAACATACAATTTTGCAGTTGTAGTTGATGACATGTTAATGAAAATAACTCATGTTATAAGAGGTGAAGACCATATTTCAAATACCCCAAAACAAATTTTAATTTATGAAGCACTTGGAGCTAAAGTTCCAAAATTTGGACATTTAGGCATGATATTAGCACCCGATAGAAGCAAACTATCTAAACGCCACGGAGCAACAGCTGTATCTGACTTCATTAAAGAAGGCTATTTAACTGAAGCTCTTTTGAATTTTGTTGCATTATTGGGCTGGGCGCCTTCTGATGGAGTTGAAATTAAAAATGTAGATGAAATAGCGGCAGATTTTAGAATAAACGAAGTATCAAGCTCTAATTCCATCTTTGAATATGAAAAATTAAACTGGATGAATGGTCAATATATTAAAAAAATGGATATTTCAAAATTAACGGATTTAGCACTGCCATTTTTAAGCAAATACGATACATCCAAGTATTCAAGACAACAACTTGAACATATAATCGAAGTTACACGTGAACCAATTACCCTTTTAAAAGATCTTGAATTTGACACTCAATATTTCTTTGAAGCACCCGATTATACAGAAGTTAAAGATTTGCTTGCAAGCGATTTATCTAAAGACGTATTATCTAAATTCAAAGAAGATGTTAAAAACTACGATTTTGAAAATGAACAAGATATACATGATAAATTAGCTGACTTTAGAACTTATTTTAAAGAAAATAAAGGGTACAAACCAAAAGAAACTATGTGGGCAATTAGAGCAGCGCTAACAGGAAGGACAAGAGGCGCTGATATGGTTGCAACGATTCAAATCTTGGGTAAAGATGAAGTTCTAAAAAGATTAAACAATATATAAAATAAAAAAAGAGGCCAAAAGGCCTCTTTTTTTAAGGATTATAATCAAAAGCCAAATCCAAGGTCGGGGCTTTCATTACAATAGCACTGGTTGAAATTACATCCACACCTGTTTTAGCTATTTCTTCGATATTATCTAAAGTAACACATCCCGATGCTTCAACAATAGCTTGTTTATTTATCATTTTGCAAGCTTCTTTCATATCATCACATGACATATTATCAAGCATGATAATATCAACCTTACAGTTCAATGCTTCTTTAACTTGTTCAATAGTATCGCATTCAACCTCAATTTTATGCGCATGGGATAAATTTTTTCTAACTTCATTTACTGCATTTGTGATTGAACCACCTAAAAGTGCTATATGATTATCTTTCAGCATAACGCAATCAGATAAATTAAATCGATGAAGTTTTTTTCCTCCGACTTTGACTGCATATTTTTCAAACAATCTGAAATTTGGAGTATTTTTTCTGGTATCAACAACACTTACATCGTATTTATCAATTAAAGATTGAAATTTTCGAGTATAAGTTGCAATTCCTGATAATTTCTGCACAAAATTAAGTGCAAGTCTTTCTCCCATAAGAATTAATCTGGCATCACCCATTATTTTTGCAAGCTTATCACCTTTTTTTATTTCATCACCGTCGGAAAAATAAAATTCAACTTTAACTTTATCTTTAGCTAGCAATTCAAACACTTTTTCAAAAACCAATCTTCCGCACAAAATACCATCAATTCTTGTTGTTAGGAAAATTTCAAATTGAGGATTATCCAAATTTGCACAAACGGCATCAGTTGTAATATCGCCATAGTACATATCTTCTTTTAGTGCCGATTTTATAAAATCTTCGATTGCAAAATCATTTAGCCAAAATTTTGTCATAATTATTAACTACCTCATATGATAAATCTTTGATATTATTCACCTCAACGGCTCTATGCGGATAATCGGCTCTATAATGTGCGCCGACAGAATTTTTTCTTTTAAGTGCAGCGCATACCACTAAGTCAGCAACGCAAAGAGCATTTTTCAACTCATATTTTTGTTTAGAATCAAAAAGCACGCTTTCAGTGCGCAATTTTAAACTATTAATTGTTTCTAAAGCATGCAAAAGACCCTTTTCAGTCCTCACGATTCCTACATAATTAGTCATAGTATCTTTGAGTTCATCAAATAGAACTTTAATAAATTCTTTTTGATTATCCATAAAGGAATCTTGATTAATATATTTATCAATAGTATTCTTAATAGTTTCGTCATGCTTTTTAGGCGCCATTACAGGATTTTGAAGCAGGTATGAGCACAACCTTTCAGCAAAAACAGCGCACTCTAAAAGAGAATTGGAAGCAAGCCTGTTTGCACCATGAAGCCCTGTACAAGCACATTCTCCAATAGCATATAAATTTTCTACGGATGTTTTTGAATTTGAATCTACTTTGATGCCACCCATAAAATAATGCTCAGCAGGAATAACTGGTATCAAACCTGAACTTAAATCAATATTATTATCAGAACATAATTTTGTTATAGTAGGAAATCTTCTTTTGAAATTATCAATTCCAATTTGAGAAATATCCAAATTAACATATTCCGTTTTATTGATTGCAATTTGTTCATTTATAGCCCTTGCAACAACATCTCTGGGAGCTAAATCAGCAAGATGATGATAATTCTTAGCAAAATACTCACCATCCAAATCTACAAGTTTAGCTCCTTCGCCTCTAGCCGATTCCGAGACTAAAGGCATACTGCTTTTATCTTTGCAATATAGCGCTGTTGGATGAAATTGAACAAATTCCATATCGCTAACTTCAGCCCCGGCAAAATACGCAAGTGCAACACCATCGCCTGTTGAAACAGAAGGATTGGTAGTGTTTTTATATATTTGACCTATTCCACCGGTTGCTAATATAACATTACTAGAATAAATAGCTTCATAGTAATCATTTTCCCAATTATAAACAACAAGCCCTTTGCAGGTCTTATTTCCATCAACAAGAAGCTCGCATGCCATAGTTTTATCATATAATTCAACATTGGATTGTTCGCTTAGTCTTGCGCACAGGGTTTGTTCAATGATTCTACCTGTAGAATCGCCTTCAGAATGTAAAATTCTAGGACAACTATGAGCGCCTTCAAGAGTAAAATTTAGCGCTTTATTTTCATTTCTGTCAAATTTTACTCCAAAACGCATAAGTTCTTGCGCAATTAAAGACGACTGTTCAGATACAATTTTTACAGTATTTAAATTATTTAAACCGCAGCCGGCTTTAATAGTATCTTTTATATGCGATTCAACAGAATCAACAGGATTTATTTCAGGAATTACAGAAACAATACCGCCTTGAGCTAAAGAAGATGAACCCGAAAATAATTCATCCTTGGTTACTAATAATATTCCATCTTGAAAATTTTTGCTTTCTGCTAGTTTATTTGCAAGATACAGTCCGCTTATTCCGCTTCCGACTATAACTATGCTGTATTTTGAATATCTCATGATAATTTCCTTAATCTCTTTAATAATAATATAAAAATAAATTAAATAAAATCTGGTCTGTATAATGTATTTTTTCTGTGATAAAATCAAAGCAAAAAAGGAGAGGTATATATGTCAAATACTAAAAAAAGAACCCTGCTTTGCATATTAGACGGATGGGGAATTTCAAAAGATACTAAATATAATGCTGTCTACAGCGCAAAAACACCAAATTTTGATAAATATATGGCGCAAATGCCATCTACAACTATCCATGCAGACGGTTTATCAGTCGGATTACCTGAAGGACAAATGGGAAATTCGGAAGTCGGACACTTGAATATCGGTGCAGGAAGAATTGTATATCAAGAATTAACAAGAATAAATAAATCCATTGATGAAGGCGATTTCTTTAATAACGAAGAATTTTTAAATGCCATAAATCATGTCAAAAAATTCAATTCAGCACTTCATATCTGGGGATTAGTTTCAACCGGCGGTGTTCATAGCTCAATGAAACACTTAAAAGCATTAATTGAAATGGCTGCAAAAAATGGGCTAAAAGAAGTATATATCCATGCCTTTCTTGACGGTCGTGATACACCTCCAAAATCTGCATACATATATTTGGAAGAAATAGAAAATGAATTAAAAAAATATAATCTTCCGCCAATAGCTTCAATTATAGGCAGATATTGGGCAATGGACAGAGATAAACGCTGGGATAGAGTTGAAAAAGCATACGATTGCCTAACACTTGGTGAAGGAATAAAGGAAAATAATTCTAAAGAAGCAATTGAAAATTCATACAAAAATGATGTAACAGATGAATTTGTGAAACCCGTAGTTATTTCAACAAGACGAGTTGAAGACAATGATGCGGTTATTTTCTTTAACTATAGACCCGATAGAGCTCGTGAAATCACAAGAGCATTTAATGAAGAAAATTTTGACGGCTTTAAAAGAAAAAAACTAATCCAAAACCTATATTATGTCTGCATGACTCAATACGATGAAACATTCAAAGTTCCTGTAGCATTTAAACCGCAAACATTGGTTAATATTCTGGGCGATGTATTAGATGACAACGGAATAAAGCAATTCAGAACCGCAGAAACTGAAAAATACGCTCATATTACATTTTTCTTCAATGGCGGAGTTGAAAAATCAGGCAAATTAGAAACAAGGGCGCTGGTTAATTCTCCAAAAGTTGCTACATACGACCTAAAACCCGAAATGAGCGCTTATGAAGTATGTGATAACGTCCTAAAGGCTCTTGATGATGATGAATACGGTTTTATTCTAGTTAACTTTGCAAATCCTGACATGGTTGGTCATACAGGCGTTATGGATGCTGCTATAAAAGCATGTGAAGCAGTTGATGAATGCGTTGGAAAAATTGCCGCTAAAGCTCTTGAAAATGATGTAACTATGATAATTACAGCAGATCATGGAAACGCAGAATGGATGTATAACGAACAAACCCATGCTCCACAAACTGCTCATACAACCAATGTTGTACCTTTCATCATAGTTTCAAAAGATAATTTCGAACTAAATGAAACAGGCGCCCTGTGTGATATAGCACCGACTATACTTGAAATTATGGATATTAAAAAACCTAATGAAATGACAGGAAAATCTATGATTAAAGCAATGGCAAGAAAATAACAATAAATTAAAAACATCCCTCTTGTTTAAGCGGGATGTTTTTCTATATAAAAGAATATTAAAACACCAAATGTTAAAGTAATTAAACTTATTACAGAAGCAACCGGCATACCCGAAACATTCATTATACTGTCAATCCTGTAACTTTCAACGAATAATCGTATAAGGGAATAAAATATCAAATAAAGCGAAAAAATTAAACCTGTTTTATAATTTTTCGCTTTTAAAAAAATAAAAAGCAAAATTATAAATAAAATCAAATTTAATACACACTCATATAAAAAAGTCGGATGAAAAAATGAATACTGCATATATTCAAAAGGACGATATAATTTATCAACATAAAGTTTTATAAATGTTTTACAGGGTCTACCAAATGCTTCTTGATTAAAATAATTTCCCCAGCGTCCTATCGCTTGACATAATGGCATAACAAGAGCATAAATATCAAAATATTCAAGCGCATTCACTTTTTTTAATTTAAAAAACAAGGATAGAGATATTACACCAAAAAATATAGCACCATAAATGGATAACCCGCCATGATTTATTAAAAAAATCTCAGCAGGATGTCTTATGTAAAAATCTAAATCACCAACTACATAAAAAAATCTTGCACCGATTATAGAAAACAACACAACGGGAAAAACGCTATCTAATAAAAGTTCTGCAAAATTTCTGTCATATTTATTTTTTGAAATAAAATAAGCACAAACTATACCGACAAATATTGCAAAAGAAAGAATTACGCCATACCAGCGTATTGACATACTGCCACATACAAATGCAACAGGATTAATTGGAGGATAAATAACAAAGCTCATTACTTTTTATCCAAATCATATTGAGCTTTTGTTTGCTCAATTTTTTCCTTATTTTGACTTATTAATGAAATAACACTATTTACATCTTCTGCATTAGGAACAAGAGTAACATACTTATCAAAAGCTTCGTTAGCTTTAGTTAAATCATCAACATATTTAATTGCCATTTTATAGGCTTCTTCAGGAGTATTATATACTATTTTTTCAACTGAACCATCGGTATTTTTCTTCTCGTAAATTTTATCTGCGCTACAATTACTTGCAACACCCAAAGTATAAAAAACAGCCGGCTCATCTTTTATAAGTTTTTCAGCTTCTAATATCTGAGTTAATGCTTTTTCGCATTCATCAACTCTTAAATATGCAACAGCAAGATTGTATCTTGATTCATAAACAGCGCCATCTAAATCAATTGAAGATTCTAATCTTGAAATTGCGCTATGATAATCACCGTCTTCCAAATATTGAGCTGCTTTTTGGTTTAGCTCATGCACTGCAAATGTATTAACACAAGCACCAGATATGACCGCCAAAAATAAAATACCTACAAACGAAAGTAATTTTCTCATATTTATCCCTTATAAAAATTTTATTAAGATTACGATATTGCTACTACAATAAAATATATTTGTGATACATTTAAAAGTAAATCATACATTTGATTAATTTTTTACCGGAGTATGAAATTGGAAAATTTAGTTTTAGTCGAGTATCAGGAAAACTTTGCAGACAACTTAAGTTCAATTGCATATGCTAAAATACTTGAAGAAAAAACAAGTGCAAAATGTTATCTTGAAAATGATATCAAAAAAAGAAAAAATTTTGAAAATAAGATGTCAAATTTTAACCTAGAGTACGAATTTATCTCCTCAACACGAGTTCAAAATTTTTCAAAGCTTGCACTTGATAACAATAAGTTATTTTTAAATACAAAGAAAACAAAAAAAATAAACAATAAAATCATAAGTCTAAAGCATTTTAAAATAGATGACAAGGATTTAATTTCAGACAATATTAAAAATATGTTGAAATTTAACAAATGTGATTTTATAGTAAATTACGACATCTTAGAAAACATCGTATCAACACAATCAATCGGTTTATATATTAACAAAAACGATATAAATACAATAAATATTGAATTTATATACAATGCAACAAAAAGACTAAACAAATACATAAAAAAGCCTAAGCTATACATTTTTTCAGATAATTCAATTAAAGATAAAATCAATTCATTTATTGATTATGAAATATTATCAATTAATGACTGGAGAGAAGAATTTTATTTTTTAACAGCCTGCAAACATAAAATTATATTAAACACTAAAAACTCTTATTCTGAATGCTTTTGGGCAGCAGTATTAAATGAAAAAGAGTACTGTCTAAATATCTACGATAAGAAAATTAAAACAATAAAAAAACGCAATAATTGGATTGCAATGTAGTTATTCTAGAGGCTGCTTAATAAATACTCCATCGCCACCTAAGTATTCAACTTCTTTACCGTTTATATAAAGATAGACAGGTCTTGAGGTTCGAGTTTTTACAGTTTTTGCAAGCTGTTTTACTCTATTTTCAATACTTTGAGATCCTCCGCCGTTACCAAAGTTAGAAGACAAATTAACAATTAAACCCTTATCTTCATTTCTGACAGAAATTAAATCAACATTGGCAGGAATTTCAGAATATATACCCTTTTTAGTTTCAGGAATGGTTGGACCCTTTAAAAGCAACGAAATTGTAGTTTCTAAGCTAGAACTAGTATCAAGTGTTCTTTTAATAGGAGTCAACTTACCTTCATTGGAATAAAAATAACAAGTGTGAACATATTTTTTTTCAGCCGGTTTAACAGGTTCAGACACTTTATGAGTTTGAGGTGTCTGCGGGATAGTTTGAGGTACACTTTCTTTATAATCCTCATGAGTACCAAATACAGGACTTTCCTTAGAAACAAACAGGTCAGAATTATAACTTTCAGTTGAAAAATATTTATATCCAAGCAAACCAAATGCAAATATCAAACAAACAAAAAACGTTTTAAAAAATGTACCCATCTTAATTTCCCCTAAACACTTTTTTCGGTTTAATCAAATTATCTGATAAATTTGCAAATGATACAAGTTTATTATTTTTTGTTAATAAAACTTTATCAGAATTAACATAAATATTTGATTTTATAAAATTACCGTTTAAAACTCTTTCATATTCGTCATTTGAAAGCTCATAGACAGGATATTTAAGAGCAACTATCGGATTAATTGGTTTTAGAGTACCATCTATAGTATCCGAATCTTCAATTTTAAAATCGCCGGCTTGAATTCTTTTAAGATTTTTAATGTACGCGCCGCACTTCAATTTTTCACCAATATCAAAAGCAAGAGAACGAATATAAGTTCCCTTTGCACAATTTACAAGAATTCTAACCGAATCATAAGAATTAAAATCAATTAATTTAATGGAAAATATTTCTATCATACGGGCATTTATTTCAAAATCTACATCTTGATTAAACCTCAAAATATCACATGCCTTTTTGCCATTTAATTTTATTGCACTATACTTGGGCGGAATTTGCAATGTATTGCCCAAAAAAGAATTTAATACATTTTTTAGCTCAAGCTCTGAAAATTGAGGTTTAGCAACAAATTTTTTTTCGCCCTCGTCATCGTATGTATCAGTAACATAACCAAAACATAGTTCAGCTTCATAGGTTTTATCCGATGGAAGATAGTCCAATAATTTAGTACAAGCACCGACTCCAACCTGCATAACACCGGATGCAAGCGGATCAAGAGTTCCAGAATGGCCAATTTGACGAATGCCTAACTTTTTTCTTAATTGTCTTATAATATCAAAAGAGCTCAACCCTTTGGGCTTGTTGATGTTTAAGAAATACATTGGACTAAATTTCACCACGTTCAATTTTATTAATTAACTCGGTCATTTTAGCACCTTTTTCAAGAGACTCGTCTAAAATAAAAAACAGAGTCGGAGTTTTTCTTAATCTGATTCTTTTTCCGACTTCATGTCTTATTTGACCCACGTGTCGTTCGAGAGCTTTTGAAGTTTTTTCTTTAACAGTTTCATCGCCAAATACACTGTAAAAAACTCTCGCAGCGGAATTATCAGATGATACATCGACATCAGTGATAGATACCATTGCGCAAATATCTCTATCATTAATCTCGCGAAAAATTATATCTGATATTTCGCGCATTAAAGCTTTTCTTACTCTTTCATTTCTTAACGACATACATATTCTCTTAATCTAAACAAGTGTCTGAGGCTCAACCTCTTTTGTGGTGGATACTTCAATTATATCGCCCTCTTGAATATCGTTAAATTTAGCAAAAGATATACCGCATTCAAAACCTTCTTTTACTTCTTTGACGTCATCTTTAAAGCGTTTTAATTGATTAATTTCACCTTTAAATATTTCTTCGCCATTTCTAATTAAGCGAGCGGTCTTAGAGCGAACTATTTTACCTTCGGTTACATAGCAGCCGGCAATTTTTGTCGTTTTTCCAACAGTAAATACAACTCTAACCTCTGCTTTACCAAGTTCGACATCTTCAATTTCAGGAGAAAGAAGCGACAACATTGTTTTTTCAATATCTTCCAATACCTGATAAATTATATCGTATTTTTTAATTTTAACACCTTCTCTTTGTGCTGAAAGCAAGGCATTAGAGTCTTCCTTCACCGTAAAACCAAGAATTATAGCATTAGATGCAGAAGCAAGCATGACGTCGGCTTCTGATATATCACCCACTCCGACGTGAATAATTTTTGGAACAACTTTTAAGGATTTTACATTTTGAATTGCAGAAGAAACCGCTTCTGCTGAGCCATTAGTATTTGCCTTAATAATTAAATTCAAATTAGTGATTTCATCAGCATTAGACATTGCTTCTTTTTGAACATGCGCAGCAGTCATAGCTTCAAGTCTTGTAGAACGTTCTTTTTGCTTGCGCTCTTGAACAATCGCCTTCATCAATTTTTCATTAGCGACTACTTCAAAAACATCTCCGGCTTGTGGTACTTCATTAAGACCCAAAATTTCTACAGGAGTAGATGGACCTGCTGTTCTAACTCTTCTTCCGGAATCATCCAATAAAGCACGAACTTTGCCGCCCACAGTACCTGCAACAATCGAATCCCCAACTTTTAAAGTACCGTTTTGAACAAGCATTGTAGCAACGGGTCCTTTGCCTTTATCTAGATTAGCTTCAATAATAACGCCCGTTGCAGGACATTTTTCAACTGCTTTTAACTCTTGCATATCAGCAACGAGCAAAATATATTCCAACAACTCGTCAATTCCGGTTTTTTGAAGGGCTGAAACTGGAACGCAAATTGTATCTCCACCCCACTTTTCAGGAATTAAGCCATGTTCAGTTAATTCTTGCATAACTTTATCTGGGTTTGCATCGGGTTTATCCATTTTATTAACAGCAACAATTATAGGAACACCAGCAGATTTAGCATGTGAAATACTTTCAACTGTCTGCGGCATAACACCATCATCAGCTGCAACAACTAAAACTGCAATATCAGTTGATTGTGCACCCCTCAAACGCATCTGTGTAAAAGCTTCGTGACCAGGAGTGTCGATAAAAACAATCTTTCTTTTATCAAGCCAAACAGTATATGCACCAATACTTTGTGTAATACCGCCTACTTCTGTATGGACTATTTTATGCTTTGAAGCCCTTATTGAATCCAATAAAGTAGTTTTACCGTGGTCAACATGGCCCATAACAGTAACAACCGGAGCACGTTTTACAATATCTTCTTCTTTTGCATTTTTAAGATATTTGTTTACGCCTTCTTTTTCTTCTTCCTGTTCAATAAATGCTTCAATGTCTTCATCCAAAACTTCAAGATCAAAATGCAGTGCAACTTTCTTGGAAGTTTCAGTATCAATTGGAGCATTAACAGTAACCATGATACCTTCCAACATTAAAAACTTAATTATTTCCGCAGGAGTCTTTTTGATTTTATCACTTAGCTCACCAACAGTCATTGGCCTATCTATTACAACAGACTTAACTTCTTCTACTGCAGCAACTTCTTGTGTATGTTTTTTATGTTTATTTTGAACTGCTTTTTCTAAGCTTATTCTTTCTTGCTCTTCACGTTTATTACTGTATTCGTGATCACTTTTCTTTTTCTTTCCGCCTCTAGATTGATTTTGATATATATCCTGAGAAATTATATGCCTTTTTATGGGCTGTTGAGGTGCCGCTTGTTTTTTAGGCGGCTGAGCAGGATTTTTCTTTTCAGATGATTGTGTATCTTGTTGTTGTTTTTCAAAATTCTTTCTTGTCATAGATGGCAGCATTGACAACTTATCTGTTGAATTTTCGACAACAACTTTTTTAACCGGAGCCGGTTTAACAACATCATCTTTTTGAACTTGTCCCTTAGGCTGCGGTAATGGTTTTTTATCTTTTTGAACCGTCGTCTTTGGGGCAGGTCTAACTATTTCAAGCCTTGAAACAGTTTTTATAATCTTCTTTTCTTCCTCAGGTGCTTTTTGGACAGTTTCATCATTGTTTTCTGAAACCTTTTGTTTCTTTACCACAAAAGCTTTTGGCTTAACCGAAGTTTTTTGGTCTTTTTTATACAACGCCTTAATTTTATCTATATAAGCATCACCAACTGTGGAACTATGGGACTTTAAAGACAATCCAAGTTTTTCATTCGCCTTTTCAATCAGTTCTTTTGATGTTATATTCAATTCTTTAGCTAATTCGTGTACTCTCATATTTCTCCAATTTGCCATAAAACTTTATTGATATTCTTAAAATAACACAAGCACACTAATAAGTACAGCACTAAATATTTAAAGAGTCAATTTTGATAAGTGTCCAAGGAGCATTTTCTTTTTTGCGAGCAAAATATTTTACAATAACATCAGTCTTATCTCTTGGCTCTATAATATCAAAATCCCTGGGAAGCAAAATCTTATTAAATTCAGCCTTATCATAAAAATCAAGAGGATGAGATTTAGAGAATAATCTTTTATCAACTTTATACTGCTTATTATCAATAAATATTATTGCCTCAATAAAGAGCTCTTGAATTTTAACTTTGGTGTTATTTTCAATATCAAAAACTAAATAATAAACCGGCTTTTTATTGAATATTTTTTTCTTTTTAACTATAAAAGAATTCTTGATTAAAATATCGTTTTTATAAATATAATTTTCCGCTAAGGTTTTTTTGAAAGACTTTAACTTCAAAAGATAATAATCGCTGCTTGGAGTTCCTTTTGTATTCTTTGAAATATCGGATAAATCAGAAAGTAAAGAATTGTATATATAAGGATTAACCATAAAAACATTATCCTTAAAGACATTTGATATATGTTTTTCAGCAATAAATTTATCGATGTTTATATATATTAAGCCCAATTTATATTCTGCTTCATTTGTATAATATATTTTAAGCGAATTTTTAAGATTAGAGATTGTCTCATCTATTTTATCTTTTTCAATATTTTGATCGGCTAAATCAACATAACTTTTTGCATATCTCTTTTGTATAGATTTAAAATAATCCGTATTTTTAATATTTTTAGCATATTTATATGCAATCTGATAAGCGCTGACAACACCTGCATACTGTTTTTCTTGAAACAATTTGAGTGCAATCTGTTCAAATATTTTTGCTCGAAATTCATAGGCTTTAGAATCTGCTTCAACAAGTTCTTCCGCTAAACTTGCAGCCAAATCAAACATCCCTCTTTTAGCACAAAACATAGCATAAGAATACAAACTGAAATTAGAGCGAACTGAAGTAACAAGAGCCTCTTGATAGAGCTTATCTGCTTGCTTGTATCCGCCTAAAGATTCATATATACCTGCCAGTTTAATCTTAGCAAAATAATTTTGCGGATTTTTTTCCAAATATTTTTCAAGCTGTTCAATTGTACAAAATTCAACAAGATTTTCAACATTTAATTCTTCTTGATTAACTTTTTGCTCAGTCCTAAATAAAAGTTCTAATTCTACACAAAGACACAAAGAAAAGACAACGATTGTAGTAACAATAATTGTTAAAATAAATTCTTTCAAATGATTTTTCTTTGTGTTATTCATAATATTCTCTTATCTCAATCGATTCAATGCCTATAATTTTTCTAAATATATCATTAAGTTCGGTTAAAGTCTTCTTGGTTGAAATAACGGCAGCAAACCTCAATTCATCATGATTAACAAGTTTTTTATTAAATTTAAAAACTTTATGAAAATTATTTTCAAAAATAGATTGAATTGTATCGCAATCTTTCAAAGAGGCAGTAATTGAAATTTCATATAATGTATAAGATTTTTTTCTTTTAGATAGAACATTTTTTTCTAAACTGCGAATTAAAATTAAAACAACTAAAGTAACAATTGAAGTTATTATCGCAGTTAAATATTGACCGCAACCACAACACATTCCTATTGCAGCACAAACCCATAAGGTTGCAGCAGTTGTAATACCAAAAACACTGCTTCCATGACGCATTACCGTACCTGCACCAATAAAACCGATACCGGTTATTATTTGTGCTGCAATTCTTGCAGGGTCGTTAGTTCCAATAATATCGGGCGACATACGCATTTCAAAACCATAAATTGATAATATGGTAAATACGCATGCACCCAAACAAACAAGTATATGAGTTCGAAGTCCTGCAAATTTACCTGTGAGTTCTCTTTCAATACCGGGTATGAAAGATAGCGCAACAGCTAAAAGTACCCTAAATAAAATTATTACATTTTGATCTACATTTTCCAACTTATTCTAATTCCTTATTTAAAATCTATTTCAACGTTTTTGGATCTAATATATCTCTAATTTTATCCCCTAACACATTAAAAGACAAAACCGCAATAAAAATTAAAAAACCGGGCATTAAAAGCCAAGGACGATAGATAATATTTGCAAATTCTTGAGCCTCACGCAGCATATTACCCCAGCTTGCATCAGGAAGTTGTATACCTAAACCCAAAAAACTCAACCCTGATTCAGCCAAAATATACGATGGAACGGAAAGAGTTATTGCAATAACAATATAGCTGGAAGTTTGAGGAAGAATATGCTTTAAAATTATTCTTCTCCTTGAAGCACCTATTGTTTCAATTGCTTTAACATATTCCTGATTTTTTAATGATAATACCATGCCTCTTATAACTCTTGAAAAACCAGCCCAACCGATAAATGCCAAAATTGCGGTAATTAGCGCAAACCTCTGAATTGAACTCATGTTTGAAGGTAATATTGAAGCTAGGATTATAAGAAGATAAAAACTGGGTACAGACATAATAGCTTCTGCTATTCGCATTAATATTTTATCAACTCTGCCGCCAATATAACCTGAAATTCCGCCGTATAGCGCCCCTATCGGAAAAGATATCAAAAGAGCAAGAAAACCAATTGTAAGAGAAATTCTTCCGCCAAAAAATAACCTCGAATATACATCATGCCCATTTATATCTGTTCCGAGCAAAAACAAATTACAGTCATCAGGTTTGGATATTAAATGCAAATTTGTTTTAAATAAACCAAAAAGTTTATATTCGTAACCATTTGAGAAAAATTTAATCTTATATTTTTTATCTCTTATTTGTTTATATTCAATAGATAAGGTATTTTCATTAAAAGACTTTTCAAAATTATAGGTATAAGGAAATGCAAATTTATTTTCCGGAGTAATTACATATAAATTACTGGGAGGTTGATAAGCAAGCTTTCTATTTGAATAATTAGCAGGATAAACCGCAAAAAAATCAGCAAATAAAATAAGCAAGTACATAAAAATAAGTACTATCAGTGCAACAAACGGAATTTTATCGTGCCTAATTTTATCCAAAAATTTGAGCATTATATCCTCACTCTCGGATCAGTCAATTTAAGCAAAATATCTGCAATTAAATTGCCGCTAATAAGCATAATAGCTCCTATCATAAGACTTGCCATGACCAAATTAATATCCGATTGCATAACAGCCTCTAATATTAATTTTCCAAGACCGGGATATTGGAAAACATATTCTGTTAAAGCAGCGCCCGATAATAAACCTGCAAATTCAAAACCAAGCAAGGTTATAATAGGGTTAATAGCATTTCTTAGGGCATGTTTTAGAATAATTTTCGATTTGGTCAATCCTTTAGCATAAGCAAATTTAATATATTCAGCACTCAAAATATCCAAAAGATTAGCTCTCATTTGTCTCATAAGAGAAGATAGAGAAATTGTTGTCAAAACAAAAACAGGCAAAAACAAGTGCCACAATATGTCTAGAACTTTATGAACAAAATTCATCTCGCTAAAATTAATACTTGTTAATCCTCCAACCGGAAACCAACCTGTATGCTGAGCAAACAATAACATTAATATGGCAAAAAAGAACGAAGGAATAGCCATGCCGATACTAGAAATTAATGTTAAAAACCTATCAAAAAAAGAATTATAATAAACTGCAGCCAAAATCCCCAATGGAATAGCTATCAGCCAACTTGCAAAAATAACCGCAAAAGATAAAAGCAAAGTGTTTAATATTCTTCCTTTAATCTTGGTTGAAACCTTTGTATTATCGGTACAATAGCCCATATTTCCTGAAATAAAATTTTTAGCCCATATAAAATATTGAACAATAACAGGCTTATCTAAACCTAATCTAATTTTTTCTTTTTCAATTGTTTCCGTGCTTATTGCAGGATTCAATTTCATTTGAGCCAAAGGGTCAACAGGAGAAAGTCTAATCAAGAAAAAACTAATTAAAGACACCATAAAAAGTATCGGAATAGCGCCTAAGAACCGTCTTATAATGTAAACCCATATACTCATATAAAAATCCTACAACAATAATTTATTTAATTAAATTAGCCTTTTTAATTAAATAAATTATTTAATCTTTCTTGAATATCAGCCGGATCAATTTCATTTGTAATATTATTTACATCCATTGCCTGCTGAAAATATTTGGCAGCTTCAACATTTTCGCCTTTAAGAGCGTAAGAACGACCCAAATTATAATATGCAAGCGCATAATTAGGATTACATTCAATAGCTAAATTAAAACAATCGATAGCTTTTTGTAATTGAACCAAATCATCAAGATAAATCACGCCTAGATTATTATGAGCAATATCATAAGTAGGATCATATTTAATAGATAAAGTATATTCCTTGATTGCTTCATCTAAATCACCCATACCCCAATATAAATATCCCAAATTGCAGTGAATTTTGGAATTTTTTGGTTCAAGCTCCAACGCTCTTCGATAAACTATAAGAGCGTTTTTATAGTCCTCATTATCATAAAAAGCGCTGCCCAGTGAAACATAGATGTCAATTTCTTTAGGCGTTAATGCATTTGCAAGTTGATAATTAGCAATAGCACAATCAGTATTTTTTATAACATTTTGTTGTATGTAACCCAAGGTTTGAGCAACAATGCTTGTCCAATCAGGCTTTGGATTAATTGAAATAGCTGATTGATAGTGAGAAATAGCTTTTTCTGCTTCACCTTTCATAAAGTATAAATTTGCAATATTAGAATGCAAAACAGCATTATATGGGTGAATTTTAATATATTTTTGATAATACAAAATAGCATTATCATAATCGCCCAATTCTTCATAAGCTTGAACGATACCTGAATATGCACTATGATTTAGGGAATCAATCCAAAGTGCCATTTTATATTCAATAATTGATTCTTCCAATTTTCCTGCTCTGCGGTATGTATCACCAAGCGCAACATATAAAGCAGAAAAACCGGGCATTTTATCAATTGCTTTAGTATAACAATCAAATGCCATTTCGATTTGACCTGCTGCAAAATAACTATCTGCCTTAAATAAAACAGGCAAAATTTGAAACCATTTTAACTTTGATTTAAGGTTTTTTCTCGCTTCCTTATCAAAAGGTAGTGTAAGATAAGATAAAATAAGTTCTACCCAGCTTATAAAACGCTTTTTCTTATCTTTAAAGTATAGAGCATTCAACAATCTTGATTTAGAATAATGCATACATGATGTAGCTAAAAAAGCATTTTTAAGAGCTTTATCAACATTTTCTAAAGCATCTTGGAATCTGTCTTTTTTCTTTAAACAGTTTGCAATCATATAATAATTTTTAGCTTTATTGCCGCCTTTATCAATCGAAATATTAAAATAATTTATTGCCTTATCAAGTTCACCCTTGTAATATAAAGCCAGTCCGATTTTATGATAAATCTCACCATTATCAATTAGCACTTCAGCAGCTTTTTGATATTCAGTTATAGCTTCATCGATATATTGTTTAGCTTGATATACATCCAAATGCCAATCCAAATACAAATCCCCGAGGCGAATATGCAAATTTGTATCCGAGGGCTCGTTTAAAAGTAGACTCTGACAATATTCAATCGCCTTTTGAATATCACCTTTTTTAGTTAATTTATTAATTTCTTTTTCTATTTTTCTGATATTTTCCAAAACAACTCCAAATATTTATTGACTAGCTATTAAATTAAACACGTGTTTTACAATTCTATCTTCATCGTACGGATTTAAATCATAGAACTTACCGACTGCCAATTCGCCGTCTTTTTTGATTATCTCAGCTTTACATATTATTTCTTTTCCAAAATCAGCAGCACTAAATATGAATTTTACCAATTCTCCGATATTCAATGAAATATTATCACAAAAAAACGCAACCCCACCTGCAGAAATATTTGCGCAAACACAATTAATCATGTTATTATCTTTTAACATTTGAAATTTAATTGAGCTTAACACGCGAACAAATTTTCTTTTTTGAACAACAGGAACAGCTGGCGCATTTTCTATTACTATACAGTTATTTTTATTTAATTCGGTTATAACATTGCTAACCATTTTTTTGATACCCATAAAAGTGTATACAAAAACAGTTAATTCATCTAATTCCCTTAAATTTTCAGCAAGTTCAACAGAATTTTGAGCAATTGAAACTAAAACACGATCAGGGGTATAATCTTCTACAACTCCGCTAATAGTCTTGTTGTCAGATAAAGGTATTTGAACAATATGATTTTTTCTTAATTCATACATAAGATGATTTTAAATTATTTTCAATTTTTTAGCAAATTATTAAAGTTCAGATAAAATAAAATCACATTTTACATCGTTATCATCTTGTACAAATTTATCAGAAATAAATAATGAAGAAATAACAATTACTTTTTTATAATTAAAAGGATGTTTGCTAAAAAACCTATCATAATAACCTTTGCCATAGCCAAGCCTATAGCCAGCATTATTTGCAAGAAGCGCAGGAACAAAAATTAAGTCTAAATCAGCAGGATTTAAGATTTTGCCAACAGGTTCTAAAATATCATATTTGCCTTTTTTTAAATTATGAAAACCCTCAAACAAACGAAAGATAAGCTCATTATTATTACAGCATGGAAAATAAAAATTTTTATCAGCATTGCATAAAATAGGTGTTATATCTATTTCGTTTTTAATAGGAAAATACAATGCAATATTATTTGCAGTCTTAAAATATGTTGAATTTAAAATTTTAGAAACAACTCTTTTGGAACACTTATCAAGCAAGCCAGAATTAGAAAAAAACTCCCTTTTAACTAGAGCACTTTTTCTTAATTCTTTTTTATTACATATGATTTTTTCTAAAACCTGCATATTAATCCCTAATCAGAAAGAATATGTATGTGCAAATGCATAACTTCCTGCCCTGCTTTAGCACCTGTATTAATTAAAGTTTTAAAGTGAGTAATATTTTCTTGTTTGTTAATTTTCTTTACAGCTTCAAACATCTTTTTTATTAATTCAAAATCATTAACCTCATTTAAAGACTCAACATGAACCTTTGGAATAACAAGTATATGTTTTTTAGCTTTTGGGTTTATATCGTTTATTGCAAAACAAATATCATCTTCATATACGAATTTAGACGGAATTTCTTTATTTAAAATTTTACAAAAAATACAATTTTCCATAATAACACCTCAATTTACTGCACTGATATAATTATAGATTAAAAATATGAAAAAATTTAATTTAATTTTACTTAAAATAAATGCGTAATATAATGTTATAAAGATGGGGAAGAAATTTAAAAGATTAATAACATTATTTATTGCAGCATTTGTTTTAAACTTAACAAACTTGCCCGTTATTTATGCTGCTTCTATGTCAGGTCATGTTCAAAAAGATGAAACCATTAATACCGAACTTGATAAAAAACTTTTCACAGGAGAAATCGAACATATTGATGAAAAAGATACAATCAACCTTACCGTATCACAAGTTCTAAGTTCAGGCTACACCCTTGAAGGAGATGAATTTTTTGCAGAAGTAACATCTGACGTTGAATCGGATAAAGGAATTTTAATTCCAACAGGAACAATAGTTCATGGTCTTGTTAAATTTATTGAAAACCCCAAAAATATGGGCAGAGACGGCTATGTGAACATTGATTTTGATTATATGGTAACGCCTGATGGCAGAGAAATTCCCATACAAGCGTCGCTTTCTACCAAAGATAATCTTGTAAAAGGTGCAGCAAAAACTTTAGCAACCCATGCAGGCTACACACTACTTGGAGGAGTTGCAGGCGGATTATTTGCGCTAAATACTCTGGGACTTGGTGCTGCTATAGCTTCAAACGGATACACTCTGGCAGGAGGAGCTGCAATAGGCGGAGTAGTCGGTTTAACCGCTGCTATAATTCGCAAAGGCAAAGGCTTTATGATAAAACCCGGTGATGAACTTAAAATTAAGATTGAGACAGGTTTTGATCTTCCGGTATTTTCAAAAGATGCTTTTAAACAGGAAGAATTATTTTTAGATGGTTTAAATGTGCGCATAAATTCTGTAGCACTGGAAAAAGACCCTTTTGGAATCGAAAATACAATAGTTTTATCTCTTGGCATTGATAATTACACAGATTACACTTTTTCAACATTTGATATAGCTCTTGCATCAAATACGGAACAAATTTATTTTCCAAGCCCTTTTGGAGATACTTCTCTTTGGTTTAAGACAATATCCCCCGGTCAGAGAGTTGTAGGCAAATTATCTTTTTGCATAAATGATAAAAAAGCACGTCATTGGCTTGTATTCTATGATAGAAAAACCAAACGTCCCGTTGCAAAATATTCAATTGATAACGCAAAATCTAATCTAAAAGAACTTGCAAAAGCTAAAGAAAAAAACAAGAAAAACAAAAAGCAATAATTACGATTATTTTGTTTTATATAATATATGAATACAATTAATAATACGTCATTGAACACATTATACTCAAAGTTTTCAATTCCGAATTCTTATAAAGAATACGGAAGTAGATTAAATGCGTATTCAAATAAACAAGTGCAATATTATAATGACGAAAAAAAAGAAAGCAAAAAGAAACTTAAAAAAACACTTATTATAGCCTCGACTCTATTTGCGCTGGCAGGAGCAATAGCTTTTGCTATAAGTAACAAAAAGTTTAAATATCCAACTAAAATAAAGCAAACTGAAATAAAGGATTTTGTTGAAAACTTTGGAAATAACACAAATAACATCAAAGACGAATGCGTGCAAAGAACAATTGACTTTATAGATGAAAAAACACCTCTAAAATTTATTAAAAAATGGTCCGATAAATTTAGCAATTGGTACAGATCAAACGTATTTAAAGCAACGAAAGGTAAATACGAAAAAGCTCAACAAGAAATCATATCCGCGCTTGGCGATGAAAAACTTAACAGAGAATTAAAAGATTTTAAAACAATGTTTGATAGTTTAAATTCAAGCATTGCTAAAACCGCAAAGGAAAATAGACTCGGAACAAAAGCTCTTTTAAGCGGAGACAAAGGAAAAATCAAAAATCTTTTACATAATTTATCACATCCTTTGTCAGATGCAAAAATTGCAAATAATGTAAGCGAATATGCAAACCTTTTAGAAATACCTGAAAATGCAAGCGAACAATTGAAAAAAGCAATTGAAAACTACAACAAATTACAAAAAGAAGAAATAATACCAAAACTAAGAGATATAGCTTATGGTGCCGCGCCATCAGATTTTGTAACCGCGGCTATACCGATAGGAACTTTTGGAGTAGCACTGGCTAATGCAGACGATAAAGAGGAAAGAAAATCACTGCTTCTAAACCTCGGAATTCCGCTGTTTCCAACCGTAACTATGCCGATTGTAGGAACAATTTTCCCTGTATTAAACGGAATAAAAGCTATGGTAGCCGGTTTTGCGGTTGGTAATATGTTTTCAATGGCAACTAAATTCTTAGATAAAAAAATTAACGGCGACAAAGAAATTAAAGCATAAAAAAACACTCTTTAAATAAAGAGTGTTTTTAATTTTAAATAAATAAAATTATTCTGCAACAGAAATTACGCTAACAGGACATGCATCAGCAGCATCTTTAACGCAATCTTCATTTCCTGCTACTTTAGAATTATCAGCAACACAAACATCTTCTACCTTGAATACGTCAGGGCAAAAAGATTCGCATGCGCCGCAAGCTATGCATCCATCTTCAATAGTAACTTTCATTTAATAATCTCCTTAATTAAATTACCTATAAAAGTATATAGAAAAATATAAAATTTTACAATATGCAATTTGATTAAGGTTTATAATTCTCTATAACTAATTCATCAGTTATTGTTCCACTGTTATATATAAGCTCTAATTGAGCTATGTTATATTTAGCAATTGCAGCAACATAGCCAACTCGAGCTTGGGTCATTTCGCTTTGTGCTTGTATAATATCAAGCAAAATACCCTTACCATTATTGAATCTTAGCATTGCAAGTTTTATACTATCGTTTGAATAGTCAACTCTTTGTTTGGTAACAATCATTTCTTTTTTAGAAAAATCTGAAACCGAAAGAGCATCAACCAAAACCTGTTCAATTTGTCTTAATTTATTCTGAAATTCAAGAGTTCTTACTTTAATTTTTTCATTTTGAGATTTAATCTTTGTAACAGTACCCATTATAGTATTTTCACCGGGTTGCCATGTAATAAACGCAGCAGCAATATAGTTAGGTCTTATAGATGAACTTAATGTACCTTGAAATTGCTCTTGAAAATTAAGCAAAGGTTTTGGCATAAAATCAGTCATATAAACACTTTTTATTTGTTTTTCATAACAAATCAAATCCTTGTAACTTTTTAAATCTTCCCTGTTTTCAAGCGCAAGCGCAAAAAAGTCCTCAATTTTTAAATTATCGTCAACTAAATGCATTGGCTTAATATCGTCTTCAAAGGGCATAAGAGCAGTATCTACTTCAATACCCATAACGTATGCTAATCTTGACTGCGAAAGGCGAAATTTATTGAGTGCATCTAAAAGATTGACTTTTGCTTGCGCAGATTCAGTTTCAGAACGAATAACATCAAATTTTGTACCGAAACCTGATTTTTGCAATTTTTTTGCAAGAGCAAGCTGTGCATTTCTTTCGATTAAATTTCTTAAATATATTTCAATATTTAATTTTGCAAGCAGCATTTCATAGTAATACCTTGAAACAAGATAAATCGTTTCAGTTCTGGTAAAATTAAGATCATGTTTTCTTGCTTTTTCTAAAGATTTTGAGGCCCTAGCTTCAAAAATTTGTCTTCCGCCTTCTGTTAATTTGTGTTCAGCTGTGAAATTAATTGATATTGCCGTTTCATGGAATTTATCATTTAAAACCCCGCCAACCAAAATTTGACCGCTGTAATCTGCTATATATGAAGTTGTCTTTAAAACCGGAAGAAATTTTGATAAAGAATTTTGATATTCATACTTAGAACTTTTAAAGGTGTGATATTTAATTGCAATATCAAAATTATTTTTTAAAGCAGTCGAAATACATTCATCCAAACTTACAACTTGATAGTCATTTTTAATTTCTTGTCTTATAAATTTTTCAATATCGATGTCATCAATGAATTTTCCGCAAAATTCGTTTAAATCGCATTCTTTTTTGAAATTCAAATCAATAGGTCCATCAAACAGCGATTCTGCTGCTAATATAAAATTCATATTTAAAACTAATATTAACAATAAACACACTATTCGCATTGATATATTTTATGAAATGATAAAAGTAATAATAATATCTTTATCGGCTAATACTTTTGTGATAAATTTTAATTATAGGATTATAAAGGATTCAAAATGACAAATTGCACAGACGAACTTTCAACAACATACAATGCAAGAGAAATAGAAAAAGAAACATATAAATTTTGGGAAGATAATAATCTTTTTAAAGCAGATGCAAAATCCGATAAAGAAGCATATTCAATTGTAATTCCGCCGCCAAACGTAACAGGCGTTCTTCATATGGGACATGCGCTGGATGGAACTCTGCAAGACATTCTAATAAGATACAATAGAATGACAAATAAAGAAGTTCTCTGGATGCCAGGCTGCGACCATGCAGGAATCGCAACCCAAAATGTCATTGAAAAAAATCTCGCTAAAGAAGGTTTAACAAGACATGATTTAGGGAGAGAAAAATTCCTAGCTAAAACATGGCAATGGGCAGATGAACACAAAAACAGAATACTTGAACAATTTAAGCTCTTAGGTGCAAGTTTTGATCTTTCAAGAAAAAGATTTACACTTGATGAGGGCTGTTCTAATGCAGTTAAAAAAGTTTTTGTTGATTTATACAATAAAGGATTAATTTATAAAGGAAGCTACATTGTAAATTGGTGTCCAAGATGTCAAAGCGCCATATCTGATATCGAAACAAATTACGAAACAGAAGACGGACACTTATGGGAAATATCTTATGCGCTTAAAGATGAAATGGGCGCAATCGTAATTGCAACAACAAGACCTGAAACCATGTTTGGCGATGTTGCAATCGCAGTTAATCCAAATGACTTTAAATATAAAGATTTAGTCGGAAAAACCTGTGTAATGCCTCTAACCGGAAGGCAAATACCGATTATTGCAGATGACTATGTTGATAAATCCTTCGGAACAGGAGCACTAAAAATTACACCCGCGCATGATCCAAATGACTTTGAAGTCGGACTTCGTCATAACCTTCCTCAAATCAAAGTTATTGATGAAAAAGGTCTTATGATGAGAAACGAATATGTTCCTCCTCAAATTCAAGGTCTAACAAGAGAAGAAGCACGTGAAAAGACTGTTAAAATGCTTGAAGAAAATCAGGTATTAGTAAGAGTTACAAAACATGTTCATAATGTTGGAAAGTGCCAAAGATGCAACACAACAATTGAACCTCTATTATCAAAACAATGGTTTGTTAAAATGGAACCTCTTGCAAAACCTGCAATTGAAGCAGTCAAAACAGGTGCTATTAAATTTATTCCCGAACGTTGGGAAAAAAATTACCTGATGTGGATGGAAAACATACGTGATTGGTGCATTTCAAGACAACTCTGGTGGGGACATCAAATTCCAGCTTATTATCATAATAAAACAGGTGAAATGGTTGTAGCAC
>CALUWL010000025.1 GCA_944324445.1 Candidatus Gastranaerophilales bacterium
CTTTGCCGTCAGCTAATTGAATAGCACCTGCATTTTGTTGAGTTAAGATATATTTATTATCTTCACATCCTATAGGATAATCTGCTGTTTTATCAAAGTATGCAGGTTCTAGCGCAATTGTGTATTTATCATGAACATTGATGATAAATGCATCGTCATGAAGTACTGTAATATCAAATTTTCCACCGTGTTTAGCGTGTGTAATTGTTGATTTACCTGAACCTGATAAGCCAAATACAGCTACTTGGAAAGATTTGTTGTCAGCAAGGTTGTAACGTTTCATACCACCATGGCAAGAAGCGTAACCATTTCTTGCTGCTGCGCCCCAAGCAAGGGTTAAAGTACCTTTTTTGTGTTCGCCAAAGTATCTCATACCAAGTATTGCAGCACAGTTGTGAGCCGGATCAAAGAAAGTTAAACCGTATGGAAAATCAGGATGAGACCAATCAGGATCAGAAAATACGTAGATATCTCCTTCGTTGATTGCTCTAGAGTTGCCATACATTTTTGCATATTCTTCATTGATGTATTGGAAGTTCAACATCCAAGAATACATAATGTTTTCAAAGCCAGCAGGAATCATTAAATGAGCTTTAATCATAAAGTCTTTATCAAGACCTACAACTGCTTCTGTTTTGTACATTAACTTATCACGTGTTCCATAAATTGCTTCACGAATGATAGGTAATAAATATGCTAAATCGCAATTTGGTTCGCCGACGATTTTTCTTGCCGCAGCACAACGTCCTACAACAGTACCATCGTTGAATAATAATTGGTTAGCGCCTTTTGGTAAACCGATTTTTTCAGGTTCATAAACAGGCATACCTGTTAATTCAATTGTTCCTGATGAATCTTTAGCCAGCTTGTATGCTTCTGATACCGATTTAACTTCTTCAACATTGTTGCCGAAAAATGGTGCGGTAATTGTAGCACGAGCAGCTGACATCAATTGTTTTAATTCTTCCGAATTAGTAAAATACTCTACTGTTGACATAATTTTACTCCTTTTGTTGTCAAGCTTAATCAAGGTTATTTTATATTAAAAATATAACTGTTACAAGTGTTTATAATTTTATATTTTTAAACCATTTTTTATGTTAAAATTTTTAAAAAAGGAGTTAGATATGCAAACAACTATGAACTATGAAATTAAAGATATTTCGCTTGCTGAACAAGGCAAGAAGAATATTGAATGGGCGCAAAAAGATATGCCTGTTTTAAATTCAATAACAGAAAGATTTAAAAAAGAACAACCTTTTAAAGGTTTAAGATTAACAGCATCGGTGCATGTTACAAAAGAAACTGCGGCTTTATGTATAGCTCTAAAAGAAGGTGGAGCAGATGCGGTTTTAGCTGCTTCAAATCCTTTATCTACTCAAGATGATGTTGCAGCTGCGCTTGTTAAATATTATGGAATTCCTGTTTATGCTATAGCAGGAGAAGACTCTGAAACTTACCACAGACATATTGATTGTGTTTTAAATCATAAACCTCATTTGGTAATTGACGATGGCTGCGACCTTGTTGCAACAATTCATGGCTCTAAAAGAGAGCTTTTAGATAATATCATCGGTTCTTGCGAAGAAACAACAACAGGTATTATCAGATTAAAAGCTATGGAAAAAGAGGGTAAACTTGAATTTCCGGCACTGGGCGTTAATAACTCCGAAACAAAACACATGTTTGACAATCGCTACGGCACAGGTCAAAGTGCGCTAGACGGTTTAATTAGAGCAACAAATATTTTGCTTGCAGGAAAAGTTTTCGTTGTTTGCGGGTATGGTTGGTGCTCAAGAGGCGTTGCAGCAAAAGCAAGAGGAATGGGAGCTAATGTTATTGTAACTGAAGTTGACCCTCTGAAAGCTCTTGAAGCTGTAATGGACGGTTTTTCGGTTATGCCGATTAGTGAAGCTTCAAAACTGGGCGATATTTTCTTATCTCAAACAGGGGACATAAATGTAATATCTGTTGATAATCTGCTTTCAATGAAAAATGGTGCAATAGTAGGTAATGCCGGTCATTTTGATGTTGAAGTAAATGTAAACGGTCTTAGAAAACACGTTGTTGAATATAAAAATATAAGACCTAACCTTGATGAGTGGGTTTTAGATAACGGAAAATCGGTTTATGTTTTAGCTCAAGGAAGATTGGTTAATCTTGTATGCGCAGAGGGTCATCCTGCTTCCGTTATGGATATGAGCTTTGCAAATCAAGCTTTAGGTATGGAATTTATTGTAAAAAACAAAGGAAAACTTGAAAATAAATTATATACTCTGCCTCATAGTGTAGATTTAGAGATTGCAAGTTTAAAATTAAAATCCATGGGAATAGAAATTGATACTTTAACAGAAGAACAAAAAAATTATTTAAATAGTTGGTCTGTTGGAACGTAATAATTTTATTTTCTTACATATAAAAACAACAGCCAGCTGGCTGTTGTTTTTATTATATTTTTAATTAACCTTGGTATGAGTAAAATTTTTCAGGCATTTGAGCTTTAAATTTTTGCATTTTCTTTTCTTCGTATTTTGCTTGAATATTATCTTTTACTTTAATTGCAAGGTGTGTACCTATTCCTGCTATAACTGCTGCCAGTGCATATGTTGAAAAGCCGCCAAGGTTAGTTAATTTGATTTTTTTGAATAAATCTTTAGATAATATGTTATCTTTAACCAGATTTTTTGCTACCTTTTGACCTCTAAGGGAAGCTATGCCTTCTTCTAAAACCATAGGTAAGAATGATAAACCTGCTATAATGCCTGCGTTTTTCTTAACAAAATCAGCACCTTTTTGAATTTTTGAATCGTTTTCTTGCGGTTTATCTGTTGTTTTTCTTTTGTTAAACAAGGATATTAAAAGAACAACCGAAGGAATAGTTTTAGCTAAAGGACGGCATTTTTGTAAACCTTTCAAAATGATTCCGCCGTTATTATTTAGTGCATGACCTATTTCATGGAAAACCGAGGTTTGAAGAGATTTATCAGGTGTAATTACTTTGTTTGCATGTGGAAGATAACATGCATTGCTTCCTTCTTTAAACATCAATGCTTGTATTTTAGCTGATTCTTCTGCAACATTTTGACCAAGAATTTTTTCAAGTCTTGCTACTCTTTTGTTTGATTTTAATTCTTCAGTTATTGCTCCAAGAGCTTTTTTATCTTTTTTATCGTATTTAAATACATTTTTAAATATTTCTGAAAAATCTTCCAAGCTTTCCATATCAGCTTTTCCTTCAAACAAGCTTGATAAGAACTCTTTGTAGTTTTTAATAGCATTTGATAAAACAGGATTTTCTTTTATTTTATATACTCTAACGCCTTTATCATACAATCCTGTTTGTTTTAATCCTTCTTGAACTGCTTTTGAAAGTTCTACAGAATCAGCCTCGGATATAGCTGAAGTTTTTTTCATAAATTTTAGAGCATTGCAGCTTATTACGCCTGCTGGAATACTTACTAAAGTAGGAACGTATGCTGCTCTAATAATACCTTTATTTCTGTATTTGGGTTCTTTTGGCTGCTGAACATTTATCTGGGTTGTCATAAAACCTCCTTTTGATAACATTACAAGTATAGCAAATAAAAATAATTGCTAAAAAATATTATTTTGTTAACTTTTATTAATTTTTCTATGATAAAATTAATTTATGGCAAAAATTAAATCAAAATGGGTGTGTCAAAATTGCGGCTATGAAACCGTTTCGTATTTAGGCAAATGTCCTGAATGTATGCAGTTTGGAACTTTTGTTGAAGAAATTACAACCCCTGTTTTAAAAACGGATTCATCAAAACCTTCTAATATTGTAAATACTGAGCTTAAAATTTCTTCTATAAAAGAAATTGAACTTGATGAAAAAATACGTTTTAAAACAGGAATTGATGAACTTGATAGAACAATAGGCGGCGGATTTGTTCAAGGTTCATTGGTTCTATTGGCAGGAGATCCCGGTATAGGTAAATCAACTCTTGTTTTGCAGACTACAAAAAATATTTGTGAAATTAAATTAAATGATAAAAAATTAAAAGTTTTATATATTTGCGCAGAAGAAAGTCCTCTGCAAGTAAAATTGCGAGCAAAAAGATTGGGTGTTGAACCTGATAATTTATATTTAACTAATCAAACCTGTTTGGATGAAATTATAAATCAAATAGATACAATAAAACCTGATTTTTTAATTGTAGATAGTATCCAAAGTGTTTTTTGCGCTCAAATTGCTTCTTCATCAGGTAGTGTTTCTCAAATAAGAGAATGTACTAATCTTTTAATGAGAATTGCTAAACAAAAAAATATTACAACGATTATAATAGGTCATGTTACAAAAGAAGGCAATATAGCAGGCCCTAAGGTTTTAGAACATATGGTTGACTGTGTTATTAATTTTGAGGGGGATAAATATAAGCATTATCGTATTTTGCGCTGTATTAAAAATCGTTTTGGTGCAATATCTGAAGTCGGCGTTTTTAAAATGGAAGACGATGGACTTATTGAAGTTAATTCTCCATCAAAAATGTTGTTAGAACAAACTCAAGGGGCATCAGGAAGTGCTGTAGCCGCTACTTTAGAAGGCAGCAGAGTCTTTTTGCATGAAATTCAAGCTTTGGTAGGTTCAACTAATTATGCTAATCCAAGGCGTGTTGCGGTAGGATTGGAATATAACAGGTTATTGCAAATAATTGCAGTATTAGAAAAAAAAGTAGGATTGAATTTATCAAAACAAGATGTTTATGTTAATGTCGCAGGCGGTTTGGATATAATTGAGCCAAGTTATGACCTTGCGTTAGCTTTGTCAATTATTAGCTCTATAAGAGATATCCCCATTGCTCCGACTACGGTTATAATTGGTGAAGTCGGGCTTTTGGGTGAAATCAGATATGTGGATAATATTGAGCGAAGACTAAAAGAAGCCAAAAAACTTGGTTTTAAAAAAGCTATTATTCCTTTTGTCAGTGAAAAAGTATATAAAAATATAGACAATATTAATCTTGAAATAAAACAGGTTAAAAAAATAACCGAAGCTATTGTTGAGGCTCTAAAACAAGACTAATTAAAGTATAAAACAATTTTTAAGATAGTTTATTGTTTGAATTTTGTTATCATATAAGTATCTTACAAAATTTAAATACTCACATTGTCTTGATGATAAAGTGATATTTATTTCAAAACCATCTGAACAAAAGGGTTCGTAATCATATATTACGTAATTATTGTATTTACTTTTCCATTCTTTTTTTTCTATTTTACATCTATACTCCCAAGCTAAATTTTCAAGCCAAGGCAATAGTTCTTTTGAAACATTCTTAAATTCGACACAATAATATTGTTTATCTTGAAATTTTTTATCGGTTAACATAAAAAAGACCCCATTAAATATCTTTTATCACTCTAAAATATTTAATGGGGTTTTTAAATATACAATAGTATTAACAAAACTTGTCTTTTTAGATATAGTTAGCCTAATATATCTAAATTTTCTTTTATATCAGAATCCAATTGTCTTAGCCCGAAAGAATCATAAATCGCATATAATACAATGGAAGGATTAATTTCTTTGTTAAATAACTTTTGACTGCAAATTGTGCTTATTTCTTCTCCTATGGTGATTTTGCCGTCGCCGTTCAAATCGTATTCAAGGGCTTCTTCTCTATCTATGCCTTTGGCTTTAGCGTATTCATCGATTGAAACTGCAAATTTGCCGCCAAGATTTTTGTGTGCTGTTTTTATCATTTGTGCTTTTTGTTTTGGTTCTATAAGATTATTGTTTTGTGGTCCAGAAATAACGTATAACATAAAAATCCTTTCAATAACATCAAATGTATTATTAAAGATGTTCCTGAAAGAAAAAAATTGATACAATATTAAAAAATGTTACATTAAATCTTCTTTTGTTGTGATTTTTTTATTTTTTACCGATGTTTCAAAAATAAACGGTTGAAGTCCGAATTTTTCAGCCATAGAACTATCATCTGTAAAATCTGTTATATTCTTATATTGTTCATGGATTTTTTTAATTAAATTATACTCAAATGCTTGCGGTGTTTGGGCTTGAAAGATTGTTTTTCTGTCTATAGTTTCAATTATCCTTCCATCTTTAACTTTCTTTATGGTATCTACTGCCATTGTGCCTGCTATAACTGCTTTTTTTTCAAAAGTGAGTTCAATAATTTTTTTAATCGCCTCTTTTTCTATAAAAGGTCTTGCGCCATCATGAATTAATACAATTTTAGGATTTGAACAAGCTAAAAGCGCGTTATATACGCTAATTTGACGAGTTTTGCCGGGGGGTGCAAATTTGATTTTATCAGAATATAGTTTTGAATTTAGAATTGTTGCTTTTGCTTCATCTTGAGCAGGAATAATTATTTCATCAACTAAATCCAAAAATCTGGAAATCGTTGTTTCTATAATTGTTAAATCTCCGAGTTTTTCAATTAATTTGTTTGTACCAAATCTTGTTGAATTGCCGCCTGCTGTAATTATAGTTGATATTTTAACTTTGTTATTCAAAATGCTTAAATCCTTTATATTCTATTTTTTTATTATCTAAAAATACCCCTTGCCCTTTTGAACAGTGGCCTATTTTATTTAAACCTTTGATTTTTTTAAAATCTTTTTCATCAAGCGCAACAACAAGGCAATAGTCTTCTCCGCCATAGAGAATAAAATCTTTGTTTTTTGTCTTTGCTTGAATTTTGTCAAATTCAATATCAATTCTTACATTGCTCTTTTTTGAAATTTGAAAAAGACAATCAATAAGTCCGTCTGATGAATCCATCATGGCGTATGGTTTAGTGCATTTTTTTGCAATTTCTGAGGAAATTTCAGGATAAAGTGTCGGGAATTTATGGTAATTTATGAAGTATTCATCTTTAATATTTTCTCTTAAACATCTCAATCCTTCTGCACTTGAGCCGAATTCTCCCGTTGTTGCTATAATATATCCTTCTTTTGCATTTTTTCTTGAGGATATTTTTTCTTTATTGTATGTTCCGATTGCGGTTATTGAAATTGAGATTTTTTCCCCTGCTGTTAAATCTCCGCCTATTATTTTGATTTTATATTTTTGCGCGATGTCATTTATTCCTTTGTAAAAATTTTGAATAAAATCATTGTCAAATTTTCCGCTAAGAGAAATAAGAACATATTTTGGTTTAGCGCCAGAGGCTAAAATATCTGAAATATTAACAATCATAGCCTTTTTTGCTATTTCTTCAGGCGTCATATAAAGTCTTGAAAAATGGACATCTTCTATTAGGCTATCTGTTGAAATTGTCAGTTTTTCTTCCTTTAAATCGGCACAATCATCCCCTATGTATTCAGGATGGGATAAAGTTTTTTCAATTATATTTAAAAATTCAAATTCTTTATTCATTTTTTAAATATTCATATAGGCCTAAAAGCGCAAGTTTGTAGCTATTTTTTGAGAATCCTGCAATTTGAGCTAAAGTATTTTTAGCGCAAAAAGAAACATTTCTAAAATCTTCTCTTGAATGTATATTTGAAAGATGAACCTCAACAACAGGTATATTGATTGCTTTTATAGCATCAGCTATTGCAATGCTTGTGTGAGTGTATGCTGCGGGGTTTAAAATAATTCCTTCATAGATTTCATTTGCTTGTTGGATTTTATCAACGATTTCACCTTCATGATTTGTTTGGAAAAAATCCAGCTCCACATCAAGATTTTGTTTGTTTTTAAATTCAATAAGTTCAGCATTAATCTTATCCAATGAATCCGTGCCATATATTTCAGGTTCTCTTAAACCGAGCATATTTAGATTTGGACCGTTTAAAATTAAAATTTTCATCTAAAATCCTTTATTTATCTATAAAAGCATTCAGTAAAATATCATCATTAAAGTAACTTATATTAACATCTTTTAGTTTAACACACTCATCAACATTTTCGATATCAAAATTTTTAACAAAATCAATCCCGCAGCCAAAAATTTTAGGTGCTATAAATTGATTGATTTCATCAACTTCTTTTGCTTTTATAAGTGCGGAATTTAGCCCTGCGCCTGCTTCTATCATAATTGAGATTATACCTTTTTGATACAAATTCAAAAATAGAGTGTTGAAATCTTGAAAATCAATTCTTTCAGTATAATCAGGTGTTTTTATTTTTGCATTGTTGATTAAAATTATTCTTGTTCCGTCATTTTTAAAAACGTTAATTTTATTTGGGTTGACGGGTATTTTATTATTTGGGTCAAAAATAATTCTTATAGGATTTTTTTTGTTTTTAATTCTGACGTTTAAATTCGGATTATCGTTTATTATAGTTCCTGAACCTGTCATTATAGCTTGATAAGAGCTTCTTAATTCTTGAACTTTTAATCTTGACAGCTCATTTGTTATCCATTTTGATTTTAATTTAGGTGTTGCAATTTTGCCATCCAGCGTAGTAGCACTTTTTAACATTATATAAGGTTTTTTTGAAGTCATATTTTTTATAAATACTTTGTTTAATTTTTTGCATTCATCTTCTAAAATGTTTTCTATAACTTCAATTCCTGCTTCTTTTAATTTTTTTATTCCGTTAAATTTTACAACCGGATTTGGGTCAATCATACCTACAATTACTTTTTTAAATCCGCATTTTATGATTAAATCAGCACAAGGCGGAGTTTTGCCAAAATGCGAGCAAGGTTCAAGATTGACTACAATGGTTTTACCTTTAAGGTCTTCTTTTGAATTATTTATTGCGTTAACTTCTGCGTGGGCTTGACCATATTTTTTATGATAACCGCAGGAAATTATTTTTTGTTTTTCTTCGTCGAATATAATAGCTCCAACATAAGGATTGGGTTCAACCTTGCCAACCCCTTTTTTTGCAAGATTAATGCATTTTTTCATTAATTTTTCATAGGTTTTATTGTTCATTGCTGGTTTTCATTTTGCGCAATTATGTTATCATCTAAATTTTCTTCAAAAAGGTCGATTTCTTCCAGTTGTTCTTCTGCTTTAGCATTTTTCTTTAATTCTTCAAATTTTTCCTGAACTTTTTTTATTGCTTCTTCTTCAGGTATTTCATTTGTCGGCAGCTCTTTTTTGAATTTTCTTAGGATATCTTGATTTGTACTTTTTTTAATAAATTGCTCCATAGCATCATTTTTGGCACTTTTATAGTAAGTGTGCTTATATGTTTTATCAAAAATATTAGCACTAATTGGCAGATTGTTTATTTTCGACGTTTCATAAAATTCCGGTACAAAACCCGTTGATTCATGTTCTAAAAGATGATTTAAAAAGAAAATATCTTTAATTTCACAATTTTCATTTTCATCTAAATTTATTTGAGAAATTGAGGATATTTTTTGTTTTCCGCTTTCATCTCTTTTGCAGAATATCATTAAATTAAAAGCTTCATAAGCTATTTTCAGCGCTTCTTCAAAATTTAAATTAGGAAGTTGTTTTAAAATATTGAAAGCAATTTTTCTCATTGCTTCTTTTGGGTTTTTGGCGCAAATAGTTATAACTGCGCAATTAAGACCTTCTGAAATATTTTTGCATATATTTGCAATCATTTTTTCATCAGGATCATTGAATAAAACCATATCAGGGTTTGAATTGATTATTGAATTTATAAGTTCAAATTTTTCTTGTTGCAGATTTGAAATATCAAGATTAGAGAAATTCTTGGAATTAATTTTTAATTCATTAGCATTATCAAGTAAAAAACCTATATTGTTGTTTGGAAGCATTTTTGCAAAGGCGCTTAAAACAGTTGTTTTTAGTGTGTTTCTTTCTCCTGCTATAATAATATTGTTTTTTATTGTTGCAAGTGCTTCAAGAACTAAGGACATTTCCTTTGATATGCTCTGGTTTTCAGATAGGATTTGAAGATTTGCGTGTTTATCTTTATAGCATTTTATATAGATGTTAGCGGATGAGCTCAAAGGAGGCAGAGTTGCAAGAACATTTATTCCTTCTTTGTGGTTGAATTTGATTAAGGGTTTGCTTTCATCTATTTCTATGCCTATATTTTGAGCATTTCTTCTTATTAGATTTTCAAGTTGAACATTATCTCTAAATGTTGTTGTTATTTTGTTTTTCTTGCCGTTTTTTTCTATGTAGATATTTCTTGCGCCGTTTACATAGATAGAATTTATATCGTCATCAACAAATAAATTATCCAGTATGCCAAGGGTATCTATTTGTGCTATTTTTTCGGATTCATAATATTTTGGAGTTTGATTATTTTCCTTTTCTTCAAATTCTTTGTTTTGATTATTTGGTGTATTTAATCTATCTTTTAGCGACAATTTTTTATTCTCCCATTCTTCTTAGCAAATTAAAGACCCCATGGTTATATTGCTTGCTTGCAATGTTTAAAAAGTCTGTATTTATAATTTCTTTGGCAAGATTATCATAGGCTTTTGCGATATTTGACTGCGGATTAATTTCTTTAACTGTTTTTCCTATGTTAATTGCATCAATTAAGGTCAGATAATTGTTTGGTATCTTTTGGAAAATTTCTTTTCCGACTGTTTTTTCAATGTCTTTTGTTGAAATTTCCGAGTTTTCTATGTATCTGTTTATTATAAGTTTTATTTTATCATTTTTATAGCCCATGTTGTCAAATAATTCTCTGCATTTTTGCATATTTCTTATGGATGCAAGATTTAACATACCTATAAGCAGGATTAAATCCGAATTATTTATTATTGATACACTGGTTTCATCTATTACACTTGCTGTATCTATTACTATATAAGAAAAAATATGTTTAAGTGAATTAATAATTTTGTTTGTTGAATGAGGTGTGTATTTAAGGTTTAAATTTATATCGTTTTGGGGCGAAAAGATATATAAGCTTGTATCTTCGTATTTGTTCATCAAAGATAAAAGCAATTTTTCATCTGAGGTTTCTATATTATTTAAAATAAAATCTATACTGAATTTTGGCTCTATATTTAAAAAAGTTGCAATGTCTTCTGAATTAAAACTTAAATCCAATAAGCAAACTTTTTCACCCGTTTTTTGGGCTATTTCATAGGCAACGTTGACTGCAATAGAGGTTTTACCTACTCCGCCTTTATTTGAAAAAACACAGATTGTATTTGCGTTTTTTGGTTTAATGTTATTTTTATCATTTGTTATTTTTTTAATGGCAGATTCAAGAATGTTTGGAATTAAAGGTTTTAAAAGAAATTCTCTAACCCCTTCTTTTAGGGTTTTTGTTACAAGTTCTGAATTAATTTCATAAGATGTTGCTATAAAATTCAGGTTTTTGTATTTATCTTTTAGTTTTTTAATTATCTCTAGTGTTTCAATTGAATTTTCAGATGATATATCAAAAATTATTAAATCTGCTTCATCTAGATTTTGCTTAGAATTAAGTACTGAATTAATATCATCAAAAACCCCGATGATAACAATATCTTTATTTTTTTTAGCGTAAGAGGTTAGAAAATCCTTACTGTTTTGAAATTTATCGGAAATAATAACATTAATCATAGAAAATCCGCCCGCTTTTATTATATTTAATTAGTAAAAATATAGATATACTTAATTAAGAGTATTTTTTAAAAACAAAAGAAGTTCATTAAGTGCATATTTTACTATATCTTTTTTGATTTTATGTCTGTCGTTTGTTGAGGCTTTTTTGGATATATATTTAATAACTTTTATTTTATTTTTATACCCCAGTGAAATATATACAAGTCCAATAGGTTTTTCTTTGCTTCCTCCTGTCGGACCTAAAATTCCCGTTGTTGCAATTGAGCAATCCGTTAGTTTCAAGAGCCCTTCAGACATTTCATAGGCAGTTTGCTCGCTTACTGCACCGTATTTTTCAAGAGTTTCTTTTTTAACGTTTAAATATTTAATTTTAGCTTCATTTGAATAGGTTACAAAATTTTGAAAAATAAATTCACTTGCACCTGCTATATCGGTAAGATAAGAGCTGATAAGCCCGCCTGTACAGCTTTCTGCGGATGACAATGAAAGATGATTTTTGATTAATATTTCCTTTAGTTCTTTTAGAAGAATTTCTTTTTTCATTTTATGAAGGTATTTCTAACGTTGCAAGCAGGATTATATCAAAATTAGTACCTTTTTTAATTACTATTTCGTCCCCGTGTCTGAATAAATTTGCTATAGTGTTGTATATTGTAGAGCAACCGCAAGCGACAACACCGCCCACTGCTGCAACAGGTACAAAAATAATTTGAGCTCCTGTAAAAAGCTCATCTCCCGCTGTTGCGCCCCATTTAATTGTTCTTGGTACGATTTGAGCGGCTTTTTTAGCATCTCTGCCTACGGCTTTAAAATAGTTGCCGTTGGTAGTAAGCGCTCCATCCGGTTTTAAAACATATTCAAAATGGCTTGCAATTCCCGAATTAATTGGAAGCTGCGCTCCTGTTTTTGTTACAAGGTGGTCCAAGTTAAGATATAAAACAGCAGGACGGGATAAACTTTTTGAATATTTAACATCTACAACTCTTCCTCTGAACAGTGTTCTTGAAGGAAGAATTAATTTATTATTTACATATATGTCTTTTGTAAGATAAGCTTGAAACATATCACCTTGAGCGATTTCTTTAGTCGTAAGGTTTTCTGCCATGGATAGTTCTAATTTTGTTCCATAAGGAATGTTGATTCCATCTATATCAGCATATAACTGATGAGCAGCATTTGCTTTAAGAGAAAATAATAAACATACGCTTAAAATCAGAATTTGAAATAGTTTCATAATTTCTATCCTTTTTATTTTTACAGATTTTTTGTTTCGTTTACGCTGGTTGCTCCAAATTTGGCGCTAAGGTCGTCAATGTGATGAATTATATAATAAAACGGCTCTAAATCTCTTTCGTTTAAATCAATCATAGCGCCCCATTCAGCTCTTCCATGGTGAGCAGCTATCATTTTTGCTATATTTAAAAAGCCGTTTGACATACAAAGGTTAAAACCGTATTGAGAATGTGTCAGCCAGTCTTTTTTGAATTTTTCGTTGTATTCAATAATTCCTGATTCAAGATTTATATCATATTCAAAGATTTTGCCTATATCATGCAATATGCAGGCAGCTAAAACTTCATCACGATTTATATATTTTTTTACTTTGGATAAAACAACTTCTGCAAATTCAAGACATTCATAAGTATGTACAACGAGCCCGCCGATGTAGTTGTGGTGCATTTGCTTAGCTGCAGGAGCTACGATGAATTTTTCTTTGTGTTCATTTAAAAAGTTTAAAATAAATTCTTTTAAGTTTTCTTTTTTAAAGGTATTAATGATTTCAATTATTTTATTATAGTATTCTGTTCTTTTTTCTTCATCAATTCCAAGGCTGGCCGTTTCAAGCACTTCAAAATTGTTTAAAAGGCAATTATTATATTTTTCATTGTAGCTTGCAGTAATTATTTTTATAATATTGCCTGCTCTTGTTGCAATATCGGGAGTCCTGTTTAGAGTTTCTTCCCATAAAACACAATTTAAAATAGATGAATCGGAGAGATTTTTAATCTGCATTTTGCCCATTTTGGTTCCGGCTTTTGTATCTCCCACAGAAAATGAAAGTATTTCATATTTAGCATTTTTATCTAACATAAGTTAATTTTACTACAAGTTAAAAAATAGCACCATATTTATTTTAAATTTCTTTTTAATTCCATAACTTTTTCATAGGAATCATTAATATCGCTTTCTTTTATAGTGCCTTTTTCGATTTCTTCCTTTATTATTTTATGAATTTTTTTGGCAATTGATTTATCGCATTTAGTAATGTTATTTGAAAAAAGCAATATATTAACCCCTGAATTTATTGAATTTACTACAATTTCTCTTAAAGTGTAGTTGTTTCTTATTGCTCCCATATCGTAGTCATCTGATATAATAACCCCTTTGTAGCCTATTTCATTTCTTAAAATATCAATAGTTTTTTTAGATAAGCTTGCAGGATAATCTTTATCTAAATTAGAGTTAAATATGTGAGAGACCATTACAGTGTTTAATTTGTCATAGTTTTTTAAATTTTCATAAGGAAGTATTTCTTCTTTTTCAAAAGTTTTTGTATTATCTACAAAACCCTTGTGAGTGTCGCCTGCAGCGCTTCCGTGTCCCGGGAAATGTTTAATTGATGTTATTATATTTTCTTTATTATGTTCTTCAATCATAATTGAAGCATATTTAGAAACGATTTTTGGGTCTTTAGAATAACTTCTTTGTTTTTTTACTATGATTGAATCAGGGTTTATTGCTAAATCAACACAAGGTGCATAGTTAAAGTTAACACCTGTTTCTTTTAGAATTTTTGCCATTCTTGAGTATTCTTTTTTTGCTTCATCATAGGATAGATTTGAAATTTCTTTTGCGGATTTAAAATCTGCAAAATTAAACCTCTGGATATATCCGCCTTCGTTATCAATTGAGATAAAAACAGGTATATCTGATGAAGACTGTATTTTTTTATTCATCAAGATTAAATTTTCTTTATCTTTTATGTTTTTTGAAAAAAGTATGACGCCTGAAATTTCTTTATTTTGAATTTCTTTTAATGTTTTTTTGAAATCACTTGAATTGACATCGCTGCCGTTAAATCCGACTATAATAAGCTGCCCTATTTTTTCATCCAAACTTAGTGCAAAGCAAGAATTACAAATAAAAATAAACATTAAAAAATTAACAAGGAGTTTTTTCATTTTTTTGTTTTTTCTTATCTAAAATAATTAATTTTCTGAGAGTTTGATTGTTTACTTGTCCGCCTATAAGAAGAATTATAGAAGAATAGTATAGCCATACCATTAAAATAGCAAAAGTACCGATTGTACCATATACTTTATTATATGTTCCTAAAGCGTTGACATATAAAGAAAACGCCCAAGAACCAAGCAGCCAGAATATACAGAAAAATAATGCTCCCGGTATGACGCTTTTTCTTTTAACGCTAAAATCTCTTGCAGGAAGCACATAATAGTTAATTGATGCCAATAAAAACAGCATTAAAAATGCAACCGGCCAACGTGTAATAAGTATTGTATCAATTATATGCTGAGGAACAGATAAATACATTCCTATGAAATTCAAAATGACTTTGCCTAATACAATAAGGTTTATACTTATAAAAAGAAAAAAAGTGTTTACAAAAACCATTAAAATAGCAAGCAAACGGACTTTTAGAAAACTCCTGTTTTCTGCTACGGTATTTGCTCTGTTTAAGCCTTTAATGATTACTGCTATAGCGTTTGAAGTTAAAAATAGTGTCATAAAAAAGCCCACTATAGCCATAATTTCACCGCTTTGAAATAATACAACCTCTGCTAAAACACTGTTTATAAGGTCAATAACCCCTTGCGGAGCAATAGTAGAAAGCCCGAATATAATTTTATTTATAAAGACTTTTTTCCCCAGCCAGCCGAAAACAGCCATTGTAAAAAGCATAAATGGAAAAATTCCAAGAGCTGTCATATATGCCATTTCGCCTGCGGCATTAGCGTAATCATCTCTAATTATGCATTTAATTAAGTTTTGCAAATATTCTTTTAATATTTCGTAGACTTTTTTAATCATAACAGTTTTTCTGCTTGCTCTGTGAGCTTTTGTAGAGCTTCGTTTATTTCAAGTTTTATTGTACAGCCTGCGGCACGTTTATGTCCGCCGCCGTTGAATTTATCCGTAATTTTTGTTGCGTCAATATTTTGTGTTCTTATTGAAACTTTTGTAGCAAAATCTATTTCTTTTAAAACAAAAGCTATTTCAACTCCTGCTATTGAGCGCAAAGTTTCGCAAATTCCTTCTGTGTATTCATCGGTTGCGTCGAATTTTTGCATAATTTCTTTTGTAACAAGAGTATATACTATTTTATCGTTAGCACAAAATTTTGCGCTAGATACAAGGTAGTTTTGAAAAAGTATTAAATTTTTAGGCTTGTTTGAATAGCAAAAATCAGCTATTTCAGATGTTTTAATTCCGCAATCAGCAAGAATAGAGGCTATTTTGAATGTTTCAGGGGTGGTATTTTCATATTTAAAACATCCTGTGTCGGTTAAAATCCCGCAATATAGCGCAGTTGCTATGTCTTTTGTAATTTCAATATCAACGGCTTTAAATAGATTATATAAAACCTCGGAAGCTGAAGAAAGACCGCCTCTTATGTAATTTAATTTTGCAAATCCTTTGTTTGTTTTGTGGTGGTCAATTACTATTGTGTTTTTTGATGTATCAAAAATTTTTCTTGCGTTTTCAACAATTCTATCTATTGAAGCAACATCAACTGCTATAACAAGGTCGTAGTTGTTTTCAACATTGGTTAAATACAAAGCTGAATCCATGTGAGGTAAAAATTCATACATTTTAGGAAATTGATTTTTATCTTTTATTTGAATTAAGATATCCGCTTTAGTGCCTATATATGATTTTAAGGCGCTTGCAGTACCTAATGTATCGCCATCAGGGTTTACATGTGTTATGATTAGTACCTGAGAGGAATTTTTTATTAAATTTATAATTTCTCTTTCCATTTGCAAATAGGATATCATAAAAATAAGAGGAAAATAAATGTTTTTTTTAATGCATGGTATTTTAATTTTATTTTACATTGCAGCTATAATATATACTTGTGAGTTTTTTACGAACGCCATTGAGCATTTAGGTTCAAAATTAAAATTGGGAAACAGCGCAACGGGTTCTATTTTGGCTGTAGTCGGTACATCATTACCTGAGACTGTTGTACCGTTGGTTGCTATTTTTGGAGCAATATTATTTAAAGCTGATATTTCAACAGGGCAAGATGTTGCACTGGGAGCGATGATTGGTTCTCCTTTTATGTTGAATACTTTTGCATTGTTTATTTTGGGTTGTTCGGTTTTTGTTTTTCATATTTTTAAAAAAAGAGAAAAAACCGATTTAAATCCGGATTATAGAATTGTTTTAAGAGACTGTAAATATTTTTTGTTAGCATACGTACCTGCAATTTTAGCGTCTTTTTTGTGCAGTAATATTTTAAAGATGTTTGTGGTTTTATATTTAGTCGTTGTTTATTGTTTTTTTGTTTTTAGAACAATTATAAAGTCCAAAAAAAATTTTATTGAAACCGAACTTGAAGATTTGATTATATCAAAAATAATGCCTTTTTTTCAAAAGACAAGTTTATCATTAATTTTATTGCAAATTATTTTATCGCTTTTTGGTTTAATTATTTTTTCTCATTTTTTTGTAGGTGAAATTGAAATTTTATCAAAAGCAATGAATATAAACCCATTGATTTTAAGTTTGATTATAACTCCTTTTGCAACAGAATTACCTGAGTGCGTAAATAGCATTATTTGGGCAAAATCTTTAAAAGATGAGCTTGCAATTTCAAATATTTTAGGAGGGACAATTTTTCAAGCGACCATTACTTTTTCTATAGGCATTTTATTAACTGATTGGAAATTAAATTTTGGTTTGTTAATTAATGCAGCATTGGTTGTTTTAAGTGTCGTTTTATTTGTATTTGGCTTATTGAAAAATAAAAAAATCACACTTTTTTCGCTTTTGCTTTGCGGATTGTTTTACTTAATATATTTAATTTATCTTGCGGTTTAATGTATATTAAAAAACCCCTTTCAAGGGGTTTTTTAATTATTCTATATCTTCTTTTTCTTGAACCGATAAGGTCATTAACGCCGCTAAAATAAGCATTATAGCGCCAAACATAAAGGCATAATCCCAATGATTATTTTCATATCCGCAAGCGTTTTTATATGTTGATATATTTATAAACCAAGCTAAAAGTGTACAAACAAGAACTTGAGGAGCTGATATAAATATGTTAAATATACCCATAGCAGAACCTTCCGTTCCTTCTTTTATGTGTTTAGATAACATTGCAAAAGGCAAAGATAAAGTAGATGCCCAGCCTATTCCTGCTAATCCCATAGCAGCAAATACGGTAACTTTATTTGGCATAAATGCCATCAAAACATAAGATAAAGCCATTAAAAATAATGAACCGGCATGAACTCTTTTATTTCCTCTTATTTCAGCCATTTTGGCAATAGGAATTGCTATTATAAAACAAATTAAGTTGAAAAATGCAAAGCAAATTGATGCAAAATTTTGTGCTTCGGTTTGTTTTGGTGCAAATGAATCTACAATATTATCCGTTAATTCGGCCGTATTTGGTATTCCATATAAGGTATGTACTACATATTGCGTGAAAAATATCATAAGGCTCATAATGCCTATCCAAGCAAAAAATTGAACCATACAAATTTTTCCTACTTCAGGAGAAGCTGATAAAAATTCTTTAACGTTTTCAATAAACGGTTTGGAAACTGTTTTTTTAGCTTCCAATTTCTTTTCTACTAAACATTTTTTGCTTACCTTGTTTTCCCTAAAGGTTATACAAGTCCAAAGCATACCTAATATAAATGCTAAACCTGCCATTGTAAATTGGGCGCCTACTGACATTTGATAATTAAATGCCCATTTTAAAAATGGTGCTGTTCCTGCTGCAATAACAGAACCCAGGCCTATAGCGAAACTTAGATAAGAATTAGCTATAGCATGTTGGCTTTTTTGAATGTTATCCGGAATTAATGCTCTGTATGGTCCTTGAGCAGCATTAACGCAAGCATCAATTATCCAGATAAAAATTGCTGCAATAAATAAAGCTAAAAATTCAGGATGATTTTGTCCGAATAAATTACTTAAAAATTCGCTTTTTGGAAGTAAAATAAGCCCAATAGCGCCAAAGAGTGCACCGAAAAATAAATACGGAATTCTTCTACCAAAGCGTGTAAAAGTATTATCTGAAAGCGCTCCTATTATAGGTTGAACTACAATTCCTGTTACAGGACCTGCAAGCCAAATTAAACCGTATAATAAAGGACTTGCGCCTAAAGATTCTGTTAAGGGTCCTGATAAAATTATTCTCATTTGCCATGCAAATTGCAGACCAAAAAAACCGATACAAAAGTTTAAAAGTTGAATGGGGCTGAATTTTCTAAGATTGTCTTCACAAGCCATTTAATTTCTCCTCAAAGTCATAAACATAATTATTTTACATTAATATTTTTTAATTGTAAAATTGTAAATATGAGAATTAAGGTTTTATTTTTATTAATTTTAAGTTTATTTTGTATTAATCCTGTTTTTTCCGCTGCGGAAAAAAGCGTTATAAGAGTTGCAATATCAAATAAAAGCGGTTTTGAATATTCAAATGTTCGATTATATTCAACAAGTCCGATTTCAATAATTAGTATGTCTAAAGCTAGCTCCAATGCGCAAATTGGAACAGTTGAACCTGAAAAAGTTATTGAAGTTCAATTCAAAGACTGTTTGTATAATATATATATTGACGGCAGTTTAAAGTATGAAAAATTAACCGAACCTTTGTTATTTAGCTCAAATTCTGAAATTCAAGTAATGGATATAAATAAAAAAGGAACGCCGGCTAAATATAAAGGCATGATTGAAATTAGAACATCTAAGAATAATGCTTCTTTTAATTTGATAAATGTTGTAGATATGCAAAATTATCTAAGAGGAGTTGTTCCAAATGAAATGCCTGTTTCATTCGGTTTAGAAGCACTAAAAGCTCAGGCTGTTGCTGCAAGAAATTATGCAACAAATGCTAACATGAGTCCTAATTATGATTTAGTCGATTCAACAGCTGCACAAGTTTATTTGGGTGCTAATTCTTATAGAGAAATAACAGATAAGGCAGTAGATGAAACAAAAGGAATTTATGCTCTTTATAATGAGCGCCCTATAATGGCGCAGTATTTTTCAACATCAGCCGGAATAACCGATGACTGGGATGATGTTTTTGGAAATGGTATGCCTTCTGATAACCATCCTTATTTAAAAGCAAGATATGATAAAGAAGGTCAAAAACCTTTAAAAACCGAGGATGATGTTAAAAAGTTTTATTCTTCATTAGATGGCGGAATAGATACAAATTCTCCAAAATACAGATGGAGTTATGAATTTACAAGACAAGAGCTTGAAAATATATTGCATACAACTCTCCAGCAACAATCAAAAGCAGGGCTTGTAAATCCCAGTTATGATGGCGATATTAAACTTGAAGGTTTAAAAGAATTAAAAGCAATTAAAAGAACTCAATCGGGTAAAATAGTTGAACTTGAAATTGTTGCAAAAACAGGTAATTACATAGTTAAAAAAGAACTTGGTATAAGACGTACTTTAAAGAAGAATAACGCAATGCTTCCAAGTGCTAATTTTTTTGTTGAGGCAATCGGAGAAGAAACAAATATTTCATCTGAAAATGAAAAAGAAACAGGATTATTAAAGCTTTTCAGTTCTTTTGATGATGAAACCTATCCTAAAATCTTTAAAATAACAGGCGGCGGTTTCGGGCATGGTGTCGGTATGAGTCAGTATGGCGCATATAATCTTGCCAAGATGGGTAAAAAATATCCTGAAATTTTAAATCACTATTATACTGATATAAATATTTCAACTTATCCTAAAACAGTTTTATATAATGAGTATAATGTTTGGTATAAAACGGATTTTTATTTTGATAAAAATACATATAAAAAAGCATATTTATATATAAACAATCATAAAGGCGCAAGCGAGTTTCCTTTTAAAATTAATGATTTAGAATTTAATACTACAAGTGAAATTTCAAAAAATAAAGTCGTTAAAATTGATATTACTCAATACTTGAAAAACGGTATAAATACGGTTAATTTTGCACCGTTGACCCGTGAAAATAAGGGCAAATACGTAATTTACAGAGTGGAATTTAATTAAAATGCAGGATGAAGAACTTTTAGCACATGATTCTTCGCGCTCCACAGGACTTTTAAGGAGTGCGGGGCTTATAGTAGTTGTGATTTTACTATCTAAAATTGCCGGTTTTTTAAGAGATGTTATTGTTGCAAATTATTATGGAGCAAGCATAGTATCAGATGCATATTTTTATGCTTATCAAATCCCTGCCCTTGCAATTGTTATATTAGGGGGTATGGGCGGACCTTTTCATAGTGCTACTGTTAGCGTTTTTTCAAAAGTAATTAAAAATTTTAATCAAAAACCTGATAGTGATGTAAAAAGATTATTTAATACTTTTGAAACGTTTTCAATTTTAATTTTTGGTTCAATTGCTGCCATTTGTTTTTTCTTTCCAAAACAAGTGATGAATATAATAATTTCTCAGGCAACTCCTGAATTAATGAATTTGGCTGCTTATCATCTTAAAATTATGTCCCCTGTGATTGTGGTGGGTGCGCTTTTGGGCTTATATTACGGTATTTTAGTTACGTATAATAAGTTTTTGCTTCCTAATATAGCACCATCTATGCTTTCATTTGGGATTATTCTTACTTTATTTTTTTCAAAAGGTGATGATACAGGATTTTATTTAGCTATAGGAACCACAATCGGTGCAATATTACAGTTATTAATGCAAACTCCTGTTGTTGTAAAACTTGGCTATACTTTTAAACCTGCTTTTGACTTTTTTAATAATAAAAATTTTAACGAAATATTGGAACTTTTAATGCCTGCTTTTTTATCTTCTACAATCGGGCAAATTGGTATATATGTTGATATTTTCTTTGCATCAGGTTTGCAAGCCGGTCAGTGGACGGCATACGGTTATGCAAACAGAATTTTTCAATTTCCGGTAGGTTTAATGTTATCTGCGCTTTTAGTTCCTTTATTTCCTTTGTTTTCAAGGCTTGTTGCCCAAAAGAAATTTGATGAAGTCAGATACTATTTTAATAAGGGTGTAGGGTCTTTGATTTTAGCCGGAACCTTTATGATGATATTTATTTTTATATCAGGTCAGGACTTAATTTCAATTGCGCTGGAGCGCGGTGCATTTTCGCACAGTGCAACTTTAATGGTTAGCGAGGTTTTATTTTTTATTTCTCTTTCAATAATTCCTTATATGTTCCGTGATTCAATCACAAGATTGTATTATTCTTTCAACGATTCAAAAACACCTTTTTATATTGCAATTGGTTCAATTGCTCTAAAATTAATATTTAATTCGCTTTTAGTAGGCCCTTTAGGAATAAACGGGATTGCCCTATCTACTGCTATAATAACAACCATTAACGGAACTATTCTTGCTGTTTTAATAAGAAAGAAAATTTCAATCGGGTATCGTGCCTTTTTAAAGCAAATTTTAAAAATACTTTTGTGCGCTCTGATTGCGTTTTGTATAGGTTTTATGGTTAATTTCGGATTTGGAAAAATTATTCCATTGAATTTTATAACAAAAATTATAAGAGTAACTTTGGTATTTTTTATAACAGCAGGTGTCTATACAGCGTTTGCTCATATATTCAGGGTTGAATATTTGGAAGATTTAAAAGAGAAATTGAAAGCAAAGTTTTTAAAGGGTAAAAAATGTTAAATATAAAACAAGGTGAAATTTTAGCTTTTAAAACAGATACGGTTTGGGGCTTTGGTGCTTTACCGGATGACAAAATTGCAATTGAAAAAATTTATGATATTAAAAAAAGGGATTTAAAAAAACCTTTGATTTTGATGAGCTATGATTTTGAACCTTTAAAAAAATATGTTAAAGGTATACCAAATTACGCTTATAAATTAATTGAAAAATATCTTCCCGGAGGACTTACTTTAATATTTAAAAAAACGGAATTGTGTTCTAATTATATTACTCCTTTTGATACTGTCGGCATAAGAATTCCTGATAGTATTGATTTTATGGAATTAACAAAAAATATTCAAGGCGGTGTACTGGCTACAACATCTTGTAATGTTTCTTCTGAAGCTCCTGTTAAAAATTACAAAGAAGCAATGGAAAAGTTTAAAGATTGCGCTACTATAATTAAACCTTTTGAAGATACGGAAAATGAAAATATTCCTTCTACTGTTGTGTTGTGTAAAGAAAACGGGTTTGAAATCTTAAGACAAGGAAAAATTGAAATTGATTTATGATATTATATTTGTTATAAGGTTTGGCGTATTAAGGATGTTGAGTATATGAAAAGAATTTTGTTTGTTTTAGCTTTGTTTTTTATTTTTCAAAATGCTTTTGCACGTGAAGAAACCCCGCTTTTATTAGATACTCCGATTACAACAATTAATTATGTTGAAGATAATTCAAACTTAATAAATACGTCAAATATGAAAAAATCGGATAAAATTGAAAAAGCAAAGGATGAATCAAATAAATCTCAAGCACCAAAAATCAAGCTTGATACAAGAGAAATTAACCATCAAAGAGCGTTAGATTATGTTACAAGACCTGGAAATTCTATGATGGTGCCTGTGTTTTGATGATCTTACCAATAACAAGTACTTTTTTCGTATTTTGTTAGTTCTTTTATATTACTTGGAGTGTCTTCTTTAAGCGGATATGTCCAATGTTCATTTACAAAATTTTGACTAAAATTACCTGTATATTCTTTAGTCCATCTACTGCCTTTTATTCCAAATAAAAGCTGTAAAGCACCTCCTACATGTATTGCTTGTTTTCCTTTATGTTTTATATAATTAGCTAAAAACATGCCATACGCACCAGCACCAATTAATGCTATATCAAAATCGGTTTGATCAATTTTTTGATACATACTATTTAGTGCTTTAAACCAATTTTCGTATTTTTTTGTTTCTTCGCTGCCACATATACCTTGAACTGCTTTAATTGTTTTTAGTTTGAATTCCGGCAGAGTTAAAGGATTTTTAAAAAGCAGTTCTCTTTTTTGATATTGTTGGATAATAGTTTTTTCAAAAGGGTGTATAACCAAAACTTTTTTGTTTTTTAAATATTGCGTCCAAGGTGAATCAAATTTCCAAATTAAATCTCCAATTGAAGAAAGTGATACTAATTTTGCATTTTGATTGTATTCGTGTAACAATTTTTCTTCAAGATCATCTTTAAAATTCCATACACCTATAACATCTATATTTTTTATCATGTTTATTGATTCGCAACAAAAACGTGTTAAATATTCATCAGTAGGCGAAAAAAAACCTGAAGCTTTTTTAATTTGCTCTTTTAAATTGTCGGGAAAAGTCATGTTATAATTCTTTATATTATTATAAAAAAATCTTATAATACTTAATTCTGTTGCTCCAAATCTTGTTATAAACGTTGGTTTGTTTTCGTTTAAAACATTTAATATTATCTCATTTCCATATTCTTCTGGGTATATATAATTAACTCCGTAATGATTAGGGATAATAAGATTATTATTTCTAAATTCCTTTCTTTTCTTTTTATTCCATATGAAAATCCAACAATATTTGTTAATTTTAGATTCTTTTAAAGACATAACCATATAACCTTAATTTTGCAATAGAATTATAACATAAAACACGTGGTTTACGCTACATTAAAATAAGTATATATTTTTTATGTATGTTTTAAAAAAATGATGTAATAAAAATTATTTTCTTGTTTTCGATTATTGTTGAGTTAGAATAAAAGTATGGTAGAAGTAAATGAAAATTTATTATATTTTTTGGATGGCAAGCCATATATAAATATGACAAACGCATGCACTAACGCATGTGTTTTTTGCGTCAGGGATCAAAAAGAAGATGTTCAAGGTGCAAAGCTATGGCTTGATAGGGACAATATAAAAGCACAAGATGTTATTGATCAGATTGAGCTTAAAAAAGATGTGATTTTAAAATGCGATGAAATAGTTTTTTGCGGATATGGCGAACCTTTAATAAGAATTGATGAGGTTATTAAAATAGCTAAATATTTAAAAGAAAATTTTCCTAATTTAAAAATAAGAATAAATACAAACGGGCATGCAAACGCAATCCATAAAAGAAACGTTGCGCAGGAGTTGGCTTTTTATGTTGATTCAATTTCAGTTAGTTTAAATGCGCAAAATGAAGAAATGTATAATAAAATTTCTAAACCTAAGATAGAAAATGCTTATGAAGAAGTGAAACGTTTTATTAGGGCATGTGTTGAAGCAAAAATTAATACAACTGCTTCAATAGTAAAAAATGTTCCAAATTATCCAGTTGATGAAAACAGATGTGAGATTATAGCAAAATCTTTAGGCGCAAAATTCAGAGCCAGAGATTTTATTCCAAACGGATATTAAAAATAAAAAAGATGAAAGGATATGATATGTTAAACAAAATCATGAAACCGAAAACCATAGCAGTTATCGGCGCTTCTACAAAGGAACATACAATTGGTTCCGATATTATGAAAAGATTACAAGAATATAATTTTAACGGAAAAATTTACCCTGTTAATCCAAAAGGCGGAATAATCGAAGGTTTGCAAGCTTATACAAGTGTCCTTGAAATTCCTGATGAAATTGATTTAGCTATTATAGTAGTAAATGCTAAATTTGTTTTATCTACAGTTGATCAATGCAACCAAAAAGGCATAAAAGGTTTATGTATAATTACAGCAGGATTTAAAGAAACAGGTGCTGAAGGCGCTAAATTAGAAAGCGAATTATTATCTAAAATAAGAGAATACGGAATGAGATGCGTTGGTCCTAATTGCTTGGGCGTTGTTAATACTCATCCTGATATTAGAATGGATGGATGTTTCGCTGAATCCTTGCCTGAGCGTGGAAATATTGGTTTTGTTTCTCAATCAGGTGCTTTAGGCGGCGGTATTTTAAATATTTTAAAAGATTTAAATCTTGGTTTTGCTCAATTTATTTC
>CALUWL010000026.1 GCA_944324445.1 Candidatus Gastranaerophilales bacterium
AGCAGGCTCTACGTTACTTATTCCGTTTCGCTTCGCTCCACTTGGGAGCTAACGTACGCAAATCTATTCAATTATCATTTATTTTCGGAATTCAGTTGGTAGAGCAGGCTCTACGTTACTTATTCCGTTTCGCTTCGCTCCACTTGGGAGCTAACGTACGCAAATCTATTCAATTATCAACTATTTGAAATCGACTTTTCAATCATAACAAATAATAATTTTGAGTCAAGTTAATTTTCAAGCAAAACTTTTATAACTTCCCCATCCCTATGCATTTCTATTGCTTTTTTGGCGTATTTCATATCCATTTTTTTTGTTATTAATTTATCTACATCAATTTTTCCGCTTGCAATTAATTCTAATGCCTCTCTAAAATATTGCGGTGTATGATGAAAAGAGCTGATTATTTTAACTTCATCATAATGAAGCCTTTTTGTATCGAGATTTACACTGCTTCCGGAGGCGCATCCCCCAAAAAAGTGCACATAACCGCCTTTTCTAACTAACGAAAACATCTTTTCCCACATCTCGGGTAATCCGACGCATTCGATAGCAACATCCAAACCTCTGCCTTCGTTGGTATGGCTCATAATTATTTCTGTCGGATCATCGTATTTTGTAATATCTATTACAATATCAGCATTGGCAAATTCTTTTGCAAGCTTTAATTTTAGTGGATTTCTGCCCATTGCAATAACTTTTGCGCCTTTTAATTTAGCAAGTTTTGCAAACATAAGACCAATAGGACCAATTCCCATAACACCAACTACATCGCCGGCTTTAATAGGAGTTTTAGCAATCCCATGAACTACATTTGCCAAGGGTTCAGCAAAAGCAGCCTGTGCAAAAGTGAGATTTGACGGTATTATCAAAGTATTTTTTTCTACAATTCTTTTTGGAACGGCAATATATTGAGCATAAGCACCATTTAATAAATCTAAATTTTCACAAAGTTCAAAATCGCCATGTTTACAATAAAAACACTCTCCGCATGGCGCGCTGTTTGCACAAACTACTCTATCTCCAATGTTAAAACCTTTAACATTTTCATCCATTTTTACAATAACGCCGGAAAATTCATGCCCAAAACCCGATGGGGTTTCTTTAATTAAAACAGGATGACCGCGTCTAAATGTTTTAACATCTGTTCCACAGGTAAGCGCTGCTTCAACTTTAACAAGGATTTCACCTTCTTGAAGTTCAGGGACTTTTACTTCTTCATATCTTATATCATTCGGCGCCCAATAGCGCACTGCCTTCATTTTCATACTTCTATATATGCCTTAAAAATTTTATTTCTAAAACTATCATCAACCGCAAGCGCCAAATTGTCAAGGGTATAATGAGTACTCAAACCATTAACTTTTATAATTCCGTTATTTAAAAGCTCAGCTGATAATTTTATATCATTAGGAGCAGGAGAATAGCTCGAAATAACCGATAATTCACGATAATAAATTTCATTATTTGAAAAACCAGCTAAATCATCTTCAACAGAAGAAAACACGATTATTTTTCCGCCGTCTATAACGTATTTCAAGGCGGTTTCAATTGTTTTAGAGCTGCCAGCCGTTAAAAAAATCGTGTCGTATTTTTTGTTTTCATCAAATTTAAAACCATGCTCAAAAGCTAACTTTTGTCTTTCAACAGAAATATCAAGCCCAAAAGCGTTAACTTTAAAAGCTTTAAGCGCTTTTAACATTAAAAGCCCGATTGAACCTAAACCTATTACAAGAGCATTAAATTTTGAATTATCTTCCTTGTATTCATATCCTGCCCTTTCGACTGCCCTAATACAACATGATAAGGGTTCTAAAAATGCTTTCTCGTCATTTTTTAAATTAGGATTCATTTTATAGACTGTGTATTTTAAATGATTATCATCAACCTTTATATATTCAGCAAACCCTGCAGGGAAAATATTTGATTTTTTAAAAGTTTTACACATTGAATACGACTTATTTTTGCAAAATTCGCAATCAAAACAAGGATAATGATGCCCAAGAGTAACTATATCCCCTTTTTTAAAATCACTTGTATCGGAATTTATTTCATCTATTATACCGACTACCTCATGACCTAAAATGATTTTATCTTCATTATCTTTTCTATAGTGTTTAATTTTAACCAAATCGGAACCGCAAAGACCGCAACCAAGAACTTTTATAATAGCTCCTTTTGAATCTAATTCGGGTTTTTCACAATCCAATATTTCAATTTTACCATTTATTAATTTTGCATATTTCATACCCTTAAATTATACTATAAAATATGCAGGAAGATGATATTAAAAAAAATATTGAAAAATGTTCACGATGTGCTTTATGTTTGCAAAATTGCCCCATTTATCAAATAAAAAAGGATGAAAATAATACAGCAAGAGGCCTTGTTTGTAAGCTATCAGGCTACGAAAAAAAAGTATTATCAAAAAAAGAAATAAGTAAAGATTTAAAAGTTTGCCTTAATTGCTCAAAATGCGAAGAAAATTGCCCTTCAAAAGTAAATACAACAATGGTTTTTGCCTATAAAAACGCAAAATTTAACCCATCAAAAATAAGCCAGAGAATATTTCTTTTAGTTAAACTTTTGCCAATTAAAATTTTATATTTGTTTAATATTTTTAAAAAAAATCAAAGAGAAAAATCAATAAATTCAAATGTTGCATATTTTAAAGGCTGCATTGCAAAAGCACAGCACAAAAACACATACCTGGATAAAATCTTTTATACTCCCGATTTTTTATGCTGCGGCTTACCTTACTTAACTGCCGGAGATATCAAAAACTACGAGAAAGCGAAAAAAAGAAATATCGATTTAATTAAAAAATCGTCAAAAGTTGTTTTTGATTGCGCAAGCTGCAAAAAAGCAGTTATGGAATATATAGAATTAGATGAAAACGAAAAAAGCAAACTTTTGTTTATTTCCGACTTTCTACCTAAAAAACCAGAGTTAAAAGAAAATTCAAAATATAAAAATAAAACAATAATTTTTCATAAACCTTGTCATATGAATAAAAATGATTTTAAAAAAATTGAAGCTTTTTTATCTTCAATAGATGGAATAAATTATAAAAAATCTGATAGTTCAGATTTATGCTGCGGTTTTGGCGGAAGCTATTTTCTCTATCACCCAATAATAGCAACAAAAATCGTACTAAAAAAAGCAGCTTCAATCAAAAAAAGTAAACCTGATTTAATCTTAACCACATGTCCATCATGCACAATTGGTTTAAGATTTGGACAAATTATTTCTTTCAATTTTAAAAAAACTCTCGAATTAAGAGATTTTATAGATAAAGAGCTTATAATTTGACAAAAAAAATGTATAAACTATTATTTTAGGTATGTTAATTTTAGGTATAGATCCGGGAATCGGTATAACAGGTTACAGTTTTATAGAGTTTAAAAATGATAATTTAACTCTTTTAAATAGCGGCTCAATTCAAACAGATAAAACTGCTCCTCACCCCAAAAGATTATTAGAATTAAAAAATGATTTAGATTATTTAATTAAAAAATATAATCCAAATTGTGCATCAATTGAACAATTGTTTTTCTTTAAAAATCAAAAAACAATAATTCCGGTTGCTCAAGCAAGAGGAGTAATATTAACCACTTTAGAAGAAAACAATATTCCAATGTATGAATACACTCCGCTTGTTGTAAAACAAACAATAACAGGACACGGCAGAGCAGATAAATCAACAGTTAAAATGATGGTTAAAAATTGTATAGAAATTAGTGAAAAAGTAAAATTAGATGATACAATAGATGCAATAGCACTTGCAGTTTGCCATGCGCAAAACCTGAGATTTAAGGAGGAGATAAAATGAATCAAGTTGTTGTGAAAAGAGCGGCGATTTTTTCTCTTATTTTAGGTGCAATATTGGGTTTAATTGCTCTTTTTCCTTCGGTAATAGGCTTTTCACTTTTTGCCGTAAGTTTTCTTGCAGCCATAATCGTGATTTTATATATGAAAAAAAATGAAAAACATTTAGGAATAATAGACAATGAGCAAGGAGCAATTCTCGGCGGTATAATAGGATTTTTCAGCGGAGTCGGTTTTTTTGCCGCCTTTTCTCCAATGGTGTGCATTTTAAGATTGATTTTTAAAGAAAGATACTATTCATACGCTATTCCGGATATAATCACAGAAGCCTTCTGGCTTTTTGTTGTCATAGTTTTAATGGTGAGCATTATTTTTGCCCTAACAAACAGTGCAGTCGGCATGGGTGTCGCTTTTATGTTAAATAAAATTGAAGATAAACCCGAAAACTATGATGCTCCTTTGGATATAAAGATTGAGGATTAAAAATGCAAACAGAAAAAACAATTGAATGGATTAAAACAGGTGATTTAAAAGGTGTGTCAAGAATGATAGATCAAACCTTGATACCTTATGAATATAAAAAAATAGACATTAAAACAACAAATGAAATGTATGATGCTATTAAAACAATGATAGTAAGAGGAGCTCCGGCAATAGGAATAGCAGGAGCGCATGGGGTTGTTTTAGCTGCTATTGAAAGTCTTGATAAAGATAATTTTAAAGAAGAAGTAATCAAAAAAGCAAACTACATAAATTCATCTCGTCCGACAGCCGTAAATCTAAGCTGGGCTATTAAAAAACAACTTGAAATAATTGAAAATTCAAAAGAAAACAACGAAAAAACAGTCGAGCTTTTAATCGAAAACGCTATAAAACTTGAAAATGAAGATATTGAAATCAACAAAAAAATCGGCGAATTCGGAAGCGCTATAGTTCCTAAAGGGGCAACCATTTTAACTCACTGCAACGCAGGAGCACTCGCAACAGTGGGTCATGGAACAGCCTTAGGGGTAGTTAGAAGCGCTTTTGAAAAAGATTCGACCATAAAAGTTTTTGCTGATGAAACCCGCCCTCGCCAACAAGGTGCAAGGTTAACAACTTATGAACTCACAAGGGACGGCATAGATACAACCCTTATAACAGACGGCATGGGCGCATATTTTATGAAAAAAGGCATGATAGATGTTGTTATAACAGGAGCGGATAGAATTGCTCTAAATGGCGACAGTGCTAATAAAATCGGTACTTATATGGTAGCAATTGCCGCAAAATATCATAATATTCCTTTTTATATTGCAGCTCCAAAATCAACAATTGACCCTAATATCAAAACAGGTGATGAAATTGTAATTGAATTAAGAGATAGAAGCGAAGTCGTTGAAATTAACGGAAAACCTATATGTACACCTAAGGTAAACGTTATAAACCCAGGATTTGACGTTACACCAGCTTCTTTAATAACAGGAATAATAACTGAATACGGCATATTTAAACCTGAGGAATTATATAAAATTTTTGAATAGAATTATGGATTTTATAAAAAAAATATTTAATAATTTTGGATTTTATCTTTTATTTTTAATAATAGGTTTAATTATATTCTTTTATCCTATGATTTTATCAAATTTTGATTTAATGCCGGGGATGAATGATACAAATAATTATCTAAATTGCGTGCTTGAACATTCTTGGCTTTGGTTAAATAATATTTCGCCTAATTATTATTTTTGGTCTGCGCCTTTTAATTACCCAATGCAAAGCTCAACAGCCCTATATGATTCGCTTTTAGGAATTGCGCCTATCTATTGGATTTTAAGGCTTTTTTCAATTAATCCCTTTAGTTCTTTTCAAATATTAACTGTTTTTCTTTGTTTTTTAAACTATTCAACTTTTTATTATTTACTAAATAAAAAATTTAATTTTTCGACTTTAGCCTCATCTTTATCATCATTTATTTTTGCTTTTTCTATAATGCGTTATTATAGAATGGATGAAATAAATTATTATACGCAATTTTACACTATTTTAGCCATTATTTTTATATTGAACGTTAACAAAAATAATTCAAGAATAAAAAACCACCTTTGGTTTTTATGTTTTGCAATATCTATAATTTTACAGTTTTACAGCTGTTTTACATTGGGGTTTTTTGCTTGTTTTGTTGGGTTTTTAGGATTAATTGTTGCGCTGTTACCTAAAACAGGCAGGGATTTTACGATTAATTTTTTTAAAAATTACTATAAACTTTTTTTGTTTTATATTTTAGTTATTATTTTAATGCTCACCCCTCTTTCATACAATATTGTCTGCACAGGCATTATTAAATCCTACTCACAATTAATTGAAAATATTTCGAATTATAAAATTTGGATAAGAAATGTAAGCATTTTAGATAACTTATTTTTTAAAAATCTTTATTATATAGGATATTTTAGATGTAAAGAATTTTCTGTCGGCACAGGAATTTTTACATTCTTGCTTTCACTGTTTGGCATTTGGAAAATAAAATATTCAAAAGGAATTCCTATTATTCTTTTAATATTTATATTTTTAATTTCCTGCTCAATGAGCGCTGTTTATATTTGGAAAGTTTTATACTTTATTTTAATTGGTTCTGAAATAATCGATTCTCCTGCTCGAATTTCTTTTATAGCTTTAATAATAGTATCAATTGGGATAGCTTTTTTAATTCAATATTTGCAAAATACAACAATAAAAAATAAAACAATATCAAAAATTATACTGATTGCAGCAATTTTATTAATCACAACAGAACAAATTCCTTTTATAAAAGATAAAAATTCTGCTTGGCAAAATTACACACAATCTAAAAAAGAATATATTTCAGAAATAAATAAAATATCAAAGATGATACCTAAAAACTGCAAAATAATTGACTTTGAATACAAACCCGTTAATTTTGAACATTTTGGAAGAAAAGACGTTATAATAAGAAAGAACATAATAAAAAAACAAGAAAATTATATTGCAATGTGGCTTGCACTTGAAAATAATCTAAGAACAGTAAACGGAATTAAAAATCAAAATGATAAAAAAACAAAACTAAAAGATAAATGCGAAATAAAAAGTTTTTATGATTTAGATAAACTTTAGTTTTTTGTTTTAAAAAAAATAAAGTTATGGTATAAATAATAAGTAGGTAGCAGATAATAGGAGATATGACCATTAGTAGAAATGATAATCGAGCTCAAAACGAGCTGTTAAACGAAAAAATCAGAGCCAGAGAAGTTAGATTAATTGATGACGAAGGAGTAAATCACGGGACAGTTCCAACCGCAAAAGCACTCCAAATGGCAAGAGAAAGAGATTTAGATTTAGTTGTAGTATCTCCTAACCAAGCCCCGCCTGTTGCAAAAATTCTCGATTGGGGCAAATATAAATACGAGACAGAAAAAAGAGCAAAAGAAGCAAAGAAAAAACAGCATACTGTCGATATTAAAGAAGTTAAAATGCGCTATAAAATTGATGTACACGATTACGAAGTACGTCTAAAAGCTGCAAAAAAATTCCTTGCTTCAGGAAACAAAGTAAAAGTTGTTGTTATGCTAAGAGGCAGAGAAATGCAGCATAGCCATCTTGCGATGGATTTAATCAATAAATTTATGGCAGAATTTGAAGAAAATACTGTTCAAATAGAGAAAAAACCTCAGATTGAAGGAAGAAATGTGGTTATGATACTTGCACCAAGCGGAAAATAGCTTGCATAGCAAATTTTATTTTTCAGAAACGTTATATTAAATGCTAATTTTAATATAACGTTTTTTATAAAAATACAATCAATTAAAAGAAAAACAAAAGCACCCGACGAGCTTATAAAAGAAGTTTTATACCGATTGACACAATTTTCGTCTTATGATTCTCTTAAAATCATTGAAGATGAAGTAATATTTGACGATATTTCAATTAGCGGCGGGAGTTTCATAAATTACTGCAGCATATTTTTAAGAAAATTAGGACTAGACAACTTTCTTCAAAAAAAACTATACTTTTGCCCCATAGTCTTAAGTCCGCATAATAAAGATTTATTTTCAAACACAAAAATTATATCCTTAAACAAAACTCCGCCAACAGATGATATTTTTTCCAAAAAAAATAACAATTTACCAACCCTTTTTGAAATATTCAACAAAGAAGAATTAGAAATAATACATAAGCACCTTGAAAAAGGATATAACAACAGAATAAATGCCGTTATTTTTCCATACATGATTCCTGACAATTCTCCCGAATTCATAGGTGTACTGTTTGCAAAATTTCTCTACAAATCAACTGTCAGTTCAAATAAAACTAAACAAACGCTATTATATTTTAAACAACTAAAAACTACTTAGATCTTGAAAGTTTAAATTCGTGCTTGTCTAAAATTTCTTTTTTATTCCCAAGCATGATATTTTCAGCTTCTTCCAAAATCTTTACTATCATGTAACCGTTTTCGCCGTCTGAGCGCGGAGTTTTATCATGTTCGATACAATTTAGAAAATGCTGACATTCAAGTTTCAGAGGTTCTATTTCAAGATAATCAAAAACTTCTATATCTTTTTGAGCGTTCTTTTTATTATCATAAACTTTTAATTTGCCTTCTGCAATGGTGTCATCCAAAATAGCAGTCGCCTTTTCGCCTCTAACCAAAAGACTAACTCTTTTTTGAGGATGAATCCAACTATCTGAAACTTGTCCTATGACACCATCTTCAAATTCGATTGTTAAATGCGTTATGTCAAAAATATTTTCAAATTCGCTCGCAACTCCAACAGCGTTCAAAACTCTAACAGGTGCTTTACCTGTAACATGAGCAATCATGGAAACATCATGCGGAGCTAAGTCCCACATAACACTTCTATCATTTTTAAAATAATTTATGTTTAATCTATCAGATTGAGCATATTTAATTTTACCCAATACACCTTGAGCAATAAGCATTTTCAATCTGTTAACAGCAGGATGATACAAAAGTAAATGTCCTACCAAAAGTTTAACATCCATTTGTTCAGCTAATTCTTTTAATTCCATTGTTTCTTTAGCTGATGTTGAAATAGGTTTTTCAACATACACATGTTTTTTTGCCAAAAGTGCTTTTTTAACCATTGCAAAATGTGTATGACTCGGTGTAACTATGCACATTGCTTTAATTTCCGGATTAGATAAAAGTTCATCAAAATTCCTTGTGATATTGATATCATGATAAAGTTCATTTATCATTTTTAAATTTTCTTCATCCAAATCGCAAACACTGTGAAGTGCACCAAGGTTATAAAAATTCCTTACTATATTTCTGCCCCAAATACCACAACCAATTACAGCTACACATTTATTCATTAAAAAAATCCTTCTTGAATTCCTAGTTTAATTAAATTCTAATCTACACAAATGATATAGTCAAACCGGAATTTTATCAAAATGTAACCTTATTTTTATATTTTCAAGGTTTATGATAGGATAGATATATGAACAAAAAAGCTATTATTTTAAATTGTCGGGTCGATTTACTTAATGAAAATGAAGCATTAGAGCTTTCTAAAAAATCAATTGAAGAAAAAAAGAATTTTCATATCATAACAATTAACCCTGAAATGATTATGAATGCTCAAAAAAACCCTGCTTTTTTAGAGATAATTAATTCTTCTGATTTAAATATTACAGATGGAGTCGGGGTTAAAATAGCTCTTAAATTTCAAGGAATTAACCAAAATCAAATAAGAGGGGTTGATTTTTCAAGAAAATTAATCGATTTAGCTTCAAAAAATAATTATAGAGTTGCTTTTTTAGGTGCAAAAGAAGAAGTTATACAAAAAGCAAAAGAAAATTTTTTAAAACAGTATCCAAATTTAAATATTGTATATTTAAGAAACGGATATTTTCAAGACGATAACGAAATAATCAACAATATCGAGGCTTCAGGTCCGCAAATATTACTTGTTGGCTTGGGTTCACCCAAACAGGAAGAAATGATTTCAAAACTTAAAGATAAACTACATGGTTGTGTTATGGTTGGCGTTGGCGGAAGTTTTGATGTTTTTTCAGGAATAGTAAAAGAATCTCCTGAAATATACAGAAAACTTGGACTTGAATGGCTATATAGAACTTTAAAACAACCTGAAAGATTCAAGCGAATATTTCCCGCTTTGCCAATATTTTTAATAAAGTGTATAATAGATACTGTAAAAAAGAAGGGTTGATACATTGGAAACATTTACCAGAGCTGTTAGAAGCGATTGCTTAAGAATGATACATGATGCTAAATCCGGTCATCCGGGGGGAGCATGCTCTTGTGTTGATATTTTAGCTGTTTTATATAAAAAAGTTTTAAATGTTCCTCTGGAGTGGGATAAAGCAATTGATTTCAAAGAAAGAGACAGATTTGTCTTATCCAAAGGGCACGCAAGCACTGCATTATATGCAACATTAGCTCATTGCGGGTATTTTTCAAAAAATTTACTTTCAGGTTTTAGAAAATTAGGTTCAAAACTCCAAGGTCATCCAAGCTCAAGAACAAAACTCCCCGGTATCGAAGTTTCAACAGGTTCACTTGGGCAAGGTCTTTCAATTGGAGTAGGCATAGCACTTGCCCTTCGATTAGATAAAATAAATTCAAAAGTTTTTGTTCTTATGGGTGATGGTGAAATGCAGGAAGGAAGTGTTTGGGAAGCACTGATGAATGCAAAAGCCAAAAAATTAACAAATTTAATTGTAATAATTGATAAAAATAATTTACAAATAGACGGTTTGGTTGATGATGTTAAATCATTAGAGCCATTGGATGAAAAATTAAAAGCCTTTGGATTTGATGTCTACGAAATAGACGGGCACAACTATGAACAAATAGAATCAACTCTTTTAGCTGCTAAAAATTCTAATAAATTAACAGCTGTTATTGCAAATACAATAAAAGGCAAGGGTGTTTCATTTATGGAAAATAACGCTTCCTGGCATGGAAAAGCGCCAAATGACGAAGAATTAAAAAAAGCATTGGAGGAATTAAATGCTAAGTAAAAATCAATCAATAGGTTCTCCAAGAAATTGTTATGGTGAAAAATTAGTCGAACTGGGCGCAAAAAATCCTGACATAGTTGTATTAGATGCGGATTTATCTTGTTCAACTCAAACTTGCAAATTTGCAAAAGCTTATCCTGAAAGATTTTTCAATTGCGGTATAGCAGAACAAGATATGATGACAACAGCGGCAGGTTTAGCTTACGGCGGAAAAACTGTTTTTGCAAGCACTTTTGCAATGTTTGCAACAGCAAGATGTTTAGATCAAATCAGAAACACAATTTGTTATTCAAAATTAAATGTAAAAATTGTAGCAACCCATGGCGGAATAACAGTAGGAGAAGATGGCGCATCTCATCAAGCATTGGAAGATATTTCTTATATGAGATCAATTCCCGATATGAAAGTTATTGTTCCTGCTGATTGTACTGAAGTTTGCCAAGTTATAGAATACGCCGCAAACACAAAAGGTCCAATGTACATTAGAATACCAAGAACAAATTTAAAACAAATTTTTGATTCTGAAACATACAAATTTAACCCCAGTGCAGGCGTAAAATTAAGAGATGGCAAAGATTTAACCATTGTATCAAACGGTGAAACATTATACGAAGTTTTAGAAGCAGCTAAAATGCTTCATGAAGTAGGTATTGAAGCCGATGTTTTACATTATCCCGTTGTTAAACCGTTTCATCATATTGCACTAAAAGAAAGTGCAACAAAGACAAAGAAAGTTGTCGTAGTCGAAAACCACAGCATAATAGGCGCTCTAGGTTCTGCTGTTTGTGAAAGCTTATCACAATATGCTCCAACTAAAACCTATAGAATAGGAATAAAAGATACTTTCGGTCAATCAGGCGAACAACGTCAATTAATGGAATTTTACGGTTTAACAGATAGAAAAATTTACGAAGAAATAATAAAATTTATGGATGTAAGATGATAGTAGTAAGAGATTTAGTTAAACAATATAAAAATAAATACGCCCTAAGGGGGATTAATCTTCATATTCGCCCCGGTGAATTTGTTTTTTTGGTGGGTTCATCAGGAGCAGGCAAATCTACGTTAATGAAAATGTTATACCTTGAAGAGCGCCCGACAAGAGGAAACGTTTATGTTGCAGGAATTGATATCGGCAACTTATCACCAAACAAAGTACCGAGCTTAAGAAGGTGCATGGGAATTGTTTTTCAAGATTACAAGCTTCTTCAAAACCATACAGTATATGATAATATTGCCTATGTTATAAGAACAATGGGAATTTCATCAAAAGAAATAGAATCAAGGGTAATGGGAGCTCTTAAAGTTGTTGGTCTTGAAGACAAATACCGCTCAAAACCTTGCGAACTATCAGGCGGAGAACAACAAAGAGTGTCCATTGCAAGAGCAATTGTAAACGGACCACCTTTACTTATTGCAGATGAACCTACGGGTAATCTTGATCCTAAAAATTCTCTTGAAGTAATGCAAATACTTGAACAGGTTAATCAAAGAGGAATTACAATTTTAGTTTCTACACATGATCAAGCTATGGTTAATTATTTTAGAAAAAGGGTCATAACTCTAGATCATGGACAAATAGTAAGAGATATTCAAGCAGGAACGTATGACTAGAAGAACCAAAAATCAAAATTTAAAACAAAAAGTAAAATCACGCATACCAAAAGATTGGTTAAGTGAAATCAGAATTACATACAGAATTGCAATAGAAACAGTTAAAGGAATAGCACAAACAGGACTTGTCAATATTGCAATCATTACTACAATTGCTGCAATTTTGACAATTTTTGGTTCAATATTCAGAGTAACTCTTGCTGTTAATTCATTTGTAAGTTCTATGGGGTCAGCTCTTGAAGTTAGTGCATATTTATCTCAAGATGCTGATGTTAACGCAACAATAAGTAAAGTTAGAGATTTAGAACACGTGCAAAAAGTTTATTTTATATCAAAAGAAGCTTCTTGGGCACAGTTAAAAAAAGAGATAGATGTACCTGATATATCTAATCCTCTGCCAAACACTATAAGAGTAAAATTAGACGATACAAAAAACATTGCATCTGTAATTGAAAAATTAAGAAAAGTTCAAGGAGTAGAAGATGCAAGCTATGCTCAAGATTTGGTTCAGAAATTTGAAATGATAAATGCTATAATTAACACTGCAACTTTTGTTTTTGTTGTAATTGTTTGTATTTTGACAATTGCGATAATTAACAATACAATAGAATTAGTAATCCAATCTAGGAAAGAAGAAATTGAAATAATGCGTTTGATGGGCGTATCGAATTGGTATATTAAAACACCTCTAATTTTACAAGGGGCAATTTATGGCTTTTTGGGTGCGCTTGTTGCGATTATTCCAATTGACATTGTACAAAGTTATATAATTAAAATGCATGAATTTTTCATGATTTCAATTGACCCCTTTGCACAATTTACCGTATTATTTAGTGTATTAACCCTTGGAGTTGCCTTTGGTTCAATAGGAAGCTTCATGAGCATTAAAAAACATCTACAGGTATAAAACAATGATGAATAATAATTCAAATAAATTAAACCCTCAACAACTGGTTGCTGAATTTAAAGACATTCCACCTATGCCAAATGTAATGGTAAAGGCATTGAGCGTTATTAAAAACCCCGCAACAGGTATTGCTGAGCTTGCAAAAATAATGCAGGTAGACCAAGCTATTTCAACAAAGACATTGAGTCTTGTAAATTCGGCTTTTTACGGTTTTAGACAGCAAATAACCTCAATAAACAAGGCGCTTGTTGTATTAGGTATGATGAAGGCAAAAAATATCATAATGAGTCTTGCCTTAAAACAAATGATGACAGCACAAGGAAGCAGAGAACTCTGGGAACATTCTATTAAATGCGCTGTTGCAGCCGAAATTTTAGCTAAAGAATATAAAGTTATAAATCCTGATGATGCCTTTGTTATAGGATTTTTACATGACATAGGGAAAATGCTTTTAAATGCTAAAAACCCTCTAAAATATTCAAAAGTAAGATACTTAGCTGCTCAAGGCAATGTTAATTTAATTGAAGTTGAAGACGCACAATTTGGAACAAATCATTGTGTTTTAGGAGCTTTGATATCTAAAAAATGGCAGTTGCCGGTAATTTTAACCAATTGCATAAGATATCATCATGACCCTGCTCAAAGTTCGCTTCCTACAGTATGCGGCATAGTATATTGTGCAGATAGGCTTGTACAAAACAATATCCAAACACCGATACTAGAGCCAAAAGTAATGAATAAATTAGATTTCAGCATAAATGATCCCGTAGCTTTAAGAGAAACAATTTTAGCTAAGGCCACAATATTTCTAAAAGAAATGGCAATGCCCGGCTAAATAGCATTTTCTTTAATAAAAGTTTTTATTGTATTCAGTTTATCAATACTATCTGTTTCGATATAAAACCTATACAAAGGCTCTGTTCCACTTTTCCTGATTAAAATTGAACTTGAGTTATCATCAAGAAATGCTTTAATGCCGTCTATTGTGATTTTTTCAATTATTTTAAAGCTGGCAATAGAATCAAACGAGCTGAATTTTTCCTTTAATTTTTCCGCTTGAGCATCATTATCAAGCTTTATATCAACTCTATCTGTATAAAATTCAATCCCTGCAAAATCAATAATTTCATCCTTAAGTTCTTTTAAAGTTTTGTTTTTATAAGCCATCATCTCTAAAATTAATAAATTGGCATAAATTCCATCTTTCTCCGGAATATGACATCCGCTTGAAAGTCCGCCTGAATCTTCTCCTGCAAGTATTGTAAGCGTTTTTCTCATCTCTTGCGATAACCATTTAAAGCCAACCGGAGTTGTTATAGTATTAACATTAATTTTTTTAGCTACAACATCAATTAATTTACTGACTCCAACTGTTTTAATCATTTCGCCCTGCATATTTTTATCTGTTTTTAAATATTTTAAAAGCATAGCAAGAATGATATTTGGACTTACATAGTTTCCATCTTCATCTAAAACACCGTATCTATCAGCATCCCCATCATTTGCCATTACAACATAGCCGTTTTTTTTATGTTTCATAAATTTTTCTTTTGGCTCAGGCAGTCCTCCACCAAAATCCGATGAATGAAACAAGTTATAACTTTCAAATTTTATATCATTTTTTTCTAAAATTTTATCAAAATATCCTATTGAAGATGAAAATAAGCCGTCATAAATTATTTTTGGCTGATTTTTTGCAATTAATTTAAAGTCTATTATCTTCTCAAGATGTGAAATATAGTCATCTTCAAGGTTTTTAATTGCTATAGAACCGTTATTCTCGGCTATAATTTCTTTATCAATAAATGTTAAAATTTTATCCGTTATTTCTTTTGTTGCAGGTCCGCCATAATTCGGAATAAATTTAATTCCTTGGTATTCCTTAGGATTATGCGAAGCAGTAAGCATAATTGCACCTATTGAATCAGGGTAATATTTGGCACAATAAGCAACAATTGGAGTCGGCACAACTTTAGAAGATAAAATAACGCTAAATCCGAATTTTTTTAACAATTCAGAACAAAATTGAGCAAAATCACTTGCCATAAATCTAGGGTCATAGCCAACTATAATCGTATTTTTATTAGTTTTTAAGTCATCTATATAAAGACAAATCGCTTTAATTATTCTTTCAACTGTTTCAAAAGTAAATTCTTTTGCAATAATTCCCCTAAAACCATCCGTACCAAAAGTTATTTTTGTCTTTTCCATAATCACCCTTTTTTATTTATCATATCACAAATCACAACCAAAAAAATTTTAATATTTTTATTTTTGTATTAAAATTAAGTCATGATGAAAGTTTATTTAGGAATTGATGTAGGTTCCGTTACTACAAAAATAGCATTAATTGATGAAAACGGAAAATATGTAGATAGCTACATGACAAGAACAGCAGGTCAACCTGTAATTGCTGTCCAAAAATGTCTGGATAACATTTTAAGCCAAGCAAACGGCAGAGAATATGAAATATGTTCAGTAGGAACAACAGGTTCAGGTAGAAATTTAGCAGGCGCTTTAGTTGGAGCAGACGTTATTAAAAATGAAATAACAGCTCACGCTGTTGCTGCGTCAAATGCCATACCTGACGTTCAAACAATTTTAGAAATTGGCGGACAAGATTCAAAAATCATTATATTAAGAGATGGCATAGTAACAGATTTTGCAATGAATACAGTTTGTGCTGCAGGAACAGGAAGTTTTCTTGACCACCAAGCTCAAAGATTAAATGTGGATATTAAAGATTTTGGAGATATAGCACTTCAATCAAAATCCCCTGCAAGAATTGCCGGACGTTGCGGTGTTTTTGCTGAATCCGATTTAATCCACAAACAACAGCTAGGCTATGCAGTTGAAGATTTGTTATACGGCTTATGCCAAGCATTGGTTAGAAACTATATTTCAAATCTTGCACTCGGTAAAGACTTATTACCTTCAATATCTTTTCAAGGCGGAGTTGCAACAAACAAAGGTATGGTAAAAGCTTTTGAAGAAGCTCTCGGACACAAAATAATTGTTCCCGATAATCACCAAACAATGGGCGCAATAGGCGCTGCTATGCTTGCAATGGAACATCATCAATACACTAATCGTCCTACAAAATTCAAAGGCTGGACAATTAAAGACATGGAATTTCACAGCATAACTTGTTCTTGCACAGGTTGTTCTAACAACTGTGAAGTTATAACCATTCTTGAAGGAAAAGAGCAGCAAGATAGAAACGAAATCAAAAAAATATCAGATATAAAGGGAAATATCATAGCTCGCTGGGGCGGAACCTGCGGCAGATGGGATATTAATTAATTTTTTCAACCGCTTTAATAGCGGTTGATTTTTTATTAAATAACATTATAATTTTAGCTATGGTAAGAGTATTTTTTGTATTATTTTTATTTTTTATTTTAAACGAATATTCTTTTGCAGCTGAGTTTGGAGAATATCAATATAAAGAATACTTAGGTGTTCAGCAAATGCTGCAAAATCAGCGTGCCATGGCTCAAAGAAGACAAATGAGATATAATACAAGCCCAACAAGAAACATTAAATATCCAAATAGATATTCTCAATATCCTAATATTGAAACAAAGCAAACCCATATTCCTCTAAGCGCAAGACAAAGATATTCTCCTGCATACTTTAACAAAAGATATTACCAAAATTAAATTGCATTGCAAGGATTTTAGAATATCAATACAATGCTATTTTTAATGCATTTATCTTAAAAACAACAAGCCATCTTATAAGAATATTGTTTGTTCTCTATCGGGTCCAACGCTTATTATAGTTATTTTAATACCCAAAATTTCTTCAAGACGTTTAAGATATAGTTTTGCATTTTCAGGAAGTTCATCATAAGTTTTGCATTTTGTTATATCTTTCATCCAACCTTTATGAACTTCATAAACAGGCTCATAATCCTGATGGGTATAGACATTTGTCGGATAATATTTAATTATTTCTCCTGTTTTTTTGTTTTTATAAGCGACTGCAAGTTTTATTTCATCAAAACTATCTAATACATCCAATTTAGTTAGAGCAATTTCAGTTAAACCGCCAACTAAAACAGCATATTTAGCACTTATTGTATCAAACCAGCCGCAACGACGGGGTCTGCCTGTTGTTACACCAAATTCTCCACCTATTGAACGAAGTTTTTCACCTTCTAAATCCGTTAATTCAGTTATAAAAGCGCCTTCCCCTACACGAGTCATATAAGCTTTAAAGACACCTATCGCTCTTTCTACTGCCTTAGCACCCATTGAAGCACCCACACAAGCACCGCCTGCTGTGGGGCTTGAACTTGTAACATAAGGATATGTTCCGTAGTCAATATCCAGCATAACTCCTTGAGCGCCTTCAAAAAGAATCGTTTTATTTTTTAAATTATCCAAAAGATTATTTTCCCAATTAAAATCAACATAAGGAGCAAGAATTTTTCTATATTCATCGCATTCCAGTAAAATTTCTTCTTTTGAATAAGGTTTTAAATTATAAACAAATTCAAGCTCTCTGTTTTTCTTGGGCAATATAACATCAAGCTTTTTAGATAGAATTTCTTTATTAAACAAATCCTCAACTCTAATACCGCAGCGATTGTATTTGTCAGTATATGTAGGACCTATACCTTTTTTTGTTGTGCCAATCTTATTTTCCTTCAAATTGTTTTCACTGTAACCATCTATATCTGTATGATATTTCATTGTAATATGTGCTAAGGGAGAAATTTTGAGACATGTTTCAAAATGTTCGCGACTAACGCCTTGCAAAATTATATTTTCAATTTCATTTTTAAGATCATCAGGCTTAATAACACATCCTGCGCCTATCATACAAGTTTTATTTTCATATAAAATACCGGATGGAACAAGATGAAAAGCATATTTTTTCCCGTTAACAACAACGGTATGACCTGCATTAGACCCCCCTTGAAAACGAGTAATAAAATCAGCCTCTTGCGCGAGCAAGTCTGTAATTTTTGCTTTTCCTTCATCTCCAAATTGAGCACCAACCACAACGGTATTTTTCATAACTTCCCCTTAATATTTTATATATTACTCAACCCGTTTATTTTACTATAAAAAATTTTATAGTAAAATAAAACTATGCTTAAAATTTATAATACTTTATCAAATAAAATTGAAGAATTTACACCTATTGAAGAAAACAAAGTTAAGATGTATGTCTGCGGTCCTACGGTTTATGATAATGCGCACTTAGGTCATGCCAGATGTTATATTACTTGGGATACATTATATCGTTATTTAAAATTCAAAGGTTATGATGTTACATATTGCAGAAATGTAACCGATGTAGACGATAAAATTCTAAAAAAAGCAGACGAACAAGGAGTTGAACCGTCTGTTATAACGGATAAATATTATAAATCTTTTATAAATTCAATGAATAATTTAAACATTCTAAAGCCCGATATAGAACCCAGAGCAACTAAAACCATAGGTGAAATGATTGCCATGGTTAAAAAACTTGAACAAGAAGGTTTTGCATATGCTATTGACGGCGATGTTTATTTTAGAGTTGAAAAATACAAAAAATACGGAGAGTTATCCTCTCAACCGATAAAAGACCTATTAAACGGTGCAAGAGTCGAAGCAAATGATAAAAAAGAAAGCCCGCTTGATTTTGCACTTTGGAAAAAGGATGAACTCCACGGCTATAAATCCCCTTGGGGTATAGGTCGCCCGGGGTGGCACATAGAATGCTCTGCTATGATAAAAAAACATCTTGGAGACACTATAGATATCCATGCTGGCGGTGCTGATTTAGCTTTTCCTCACCATGAAAATGAGCGTGCTCAATCAGAATGCGCTAACAATTGTCAATTTGCAAAATACTGGATGCATAACGGTTTTGTTACGATAAACAAAGAAAAGATGTCAAAATCTTTAAATAATTTCTTAACCATTGATGATGTTTTGAAAAATTACGATACAAACGCTATCAGATTATTTATTTTAACAAATCACTACAGAATGCCTGTTGAATTTAATGACACAGCACTATCAGGCGCTAGTAGCGGAGCTAAAAGATTAATTAATTCAATTGCAGGCATTGAACTAACAAATGAATACGATAATGAAATCGTAAAAGAATTTGAAAACGCCATGGATGAAGATTTAAATACTTCAAAGGCACTTGCGATATTATTCAAATTGGCTGATAAAATAAGAAAAAATGAAAACAAACAAATAAATGCTAATACCTTAGCTTATTTAGGTTCTACCTTAGGATTTGATTTTTCTCTATCTCAAAAAGAACTAACAGATGAAGAATTTGAAAAAATAATTGAGCCTTTATATGAAGAATTTAATATTGATAAATCAATAGATAAAAACAATGTAATAAATGAAATAATCAAAATCAGAAAAATAGCCAGAGACAACAAAGACTGGGCTAAATCAGACGAAATAAGAGATAAATTATTAGCCCACAAAGTTCAATTAAAAGACACCAAAGATGGTACAACTTGGCAAATAATATAGAAAACGCTCTATATATTGTTGCAACCCCTATAGGAAATCTTGAAGATATAACTTTAAGAGCTTTGGATGTTTTAAAAAATGTCGACATTATTGCAGCGGAAGACACCAGAAACACAAGTGTTTTACTTGAAAAATATTCTATTTCAACAAAATTGATAAGTTATCATAAATACAGCGAAAGTTCTCGCGTTGAGCTTTTTTTAGAATATTTAAAAGAAGGAAAATCAATAGCTTTAGTATCTGATGCAGGAACCCCTTTGATATCTGATCCCGGTGAAATTTTAGTTGAAAATGTCTTAAATAAAAATTATAAAGTTATACCAATAGTTGGAGCAAATGCAGCAATAGCACTAATTTCTGCTATCCCAAGAAAAAAAGAAGATTTTAAATTTATTGGTTTTATGCCAAGAGTCAAAAATCAAATCAAAGAAACTATTTTAAAAAATTCAAAAGAAAACCTTGTCTTTTATGAAAGCCCAAATCGCCTGATTGAAACTCTTGAGATAATAAAAGAAGAATTTCCAAACAAAAAAATTGCTATAGGCAGAGAGCTAACCAAAAAATTTGAAGAAATTAAAATATTTGAAATTTCTGAAATGGTTGAATACTTTAAAACAAATACCTTAAAAGGCGAAATTGTATGTATGCTGTATGCAGATAGTAACGATAACAAAAAAGATTTAACTATAGAAATCAAAAAATTAAAAGCCCTAAACTTAAAAGATAAAGAAATTGCAAAAATTCTCTCCGCTCTATTTAATATAAATAAAAATGAAATTTATGATATTTGCATTAAATTAAATCAAAAATAATATAATTGAATTTAATAACTATATATAGGTTTTTTGTTAATTTTTGTAACAATAATTAAAGTTAGCCATACTTGCTGCCGAATAAATTTATAGAAGCGGAAGGTGTGCATATGATAAATTTTCAAAATTTACAAATTCTACAAAAATTTAAAGAGTACTTGGCGGAAAAAAATGAAACCATAATAGGCGAAGAAGAAAAATATGATACTGATTCTGCCAACATATACTCGCAATATTCAGGAGAATTCAGAAGCTTTATTCAAGAAACCTTCGGAAGTAAATACGATTCTATATTTACAGAAGGTTTTCAAACTAATGATTTAAAAAACATCAAATACGTAAACGGAAGTTTTCAAAACACAAATGAACAAGCAAACAATTCAGAAATGGAATTATTTACTGAAATTTTGAACGAATTAACGCAAACAGAAAGCTTTATGGATACAATTGACACTAATTTTGACGGTCAAGTATCAGATGAAGAATACAATGGATTGTTAACAAATTTATCTGATACAGAAGGCAAAATAAATAGCGATAAATTCTTGTCTTTTGTATCAAATTCAATTGCAACAGCACAAAAAACAAATGAGTTTTTCAGTAATCAAAAAAACATAGAAATGTTTGATGTAGATAAAGACGGAGTATTATCAGATGCTGAAAAAATCAATTCAAAAAGCTTTTTAAGTTCTCTAACAGGAGATAATAACGGCCTTGGAGAAGACGACTTTGAATTATTTACACAAATGTTTGATGGTGACGGAGACGGAGTTCTTTCAGATACTGAATCAAAAACATTAAAAAAATGCATAGAAATACTTGGAAAAGATGAAGCTAATAAAGATAATCCGCTTGGTGTACTTAAAAACTATATAAACACTTTATATCAAAATCCGGCTTACACGAAAGATAATCTGATAGAATTTATCAAAGGTCTTGACGGCAACGGAGAAGATTTAACCGCAGAAGATGTTCTTAAATTATCAGAATATGCAGCAATGGGCATTATGCCAAATGAAATATTGGAAGCTGATGATGAATTAAGCGCACAAACTTCACCTGCAGGTTCAGGTGCAAATGCTCCATTTAACCCCGCAATTAAAGAAATGACTGTTGATAATATGTCAATTGAAGAACTGGAAGCTGAACTTCAAAATGCAAAAGAAGCAACAAAAACGGCTCTAGCTGACTTTGAAGCAACCTTAGAACAAGAAAATGCAGAGCTTGCTAAAAAACTTGAAGAAGTAAATAAAAATATTACAGACACTCAAAATAAAATTACAGAAACACAAACAGCAATAACAGAAAAAGAAACAAGTCTTTCTAATGCAAAAGCTCAAGTAAGCAGTCTGGATGGACAAATATCAAGTCTGGAAGGTCAATTAAGTACTTGCGAAGATGAAAGCGAAAAAAGTTCAATTAGAGCTAAAATAGCTGAACTAAAAGGACAAAAAGAACAGCTTGAAAACGAAACAATTCCTCAATTAGAAGAACAAATTGCAGAAACCGAAAAAGCACTAGAGGGACTTAATGCAGAACTCGAAGTATACAATACGCAACTAACAGAAGTTCAAAGCGAAATATCCGCCCTAGCACAAACAAATCCGACTATAGCAGCAAAACAAGAGGCATACAATCAAGCACTACAATATGAATCTACCGTGCAACAAAAGCTTGAATTAAGAAAAGCAGATGCTGCAAAAGCAGAAAATGTTGATATGCCATCGCTTGATGAACGCTCTGAAGACTACAGCGGAAACGAAGAATATGACTTTACAAATATGCCTTTAACATATAACTTAAACGGTAAAGAATTCCACTGCGTAGGCTCCACAAGCTATACAGTAAACGGAAAAGAATACAAAATAGATAGCATAGAGCAGCTACAAAGACTGTTTGCAAACGGCGGACTTGCAAACATTGGTCAATACGGAACAATGCAATGCCACAACTATTCAAATGTCTGGGCAGACTTCATGCTAGGTTCAATCGACAGTCGAATTGTTGAAGCAATATTTGAAGAAAACTATAACCCGGCATACGGAGATCAAGACACAGCAGGCTTGATGGGATCTCAGGGCGAATACAACAAACGTGATTTTGCACAATGTAAAGCTAAAAACAGAGATGAAGAAAGAGCCATAATAGAAAACGAACTTCAAAACGGAAGACCCGTACTGGTAAGCGTCCCCGGTAAGAGCGGAACTCACTGGGTAACAGCGATAGGTATTTCTGATGATGGAGATATCCTAATTTGGGATTCCTATGATGGAGGTGTAGAAGTTCTTGGAAAATCTTCAAACACAGATACAAATTCACTCGGAAGAAATATGGCAACCGCAAACGGCATAATGGTCTATTGCAAAGGATACAGTTTCCAATATGCAACAGCAAAACACATAGACTATTGGGAATATATCAGAAATCCGAACTACGATCCTTTGGTGGAAGGAATAAAATAAACAGTTATCAATTCTGCACTTTAAAACAAGAGTCAAATACCTATTTTTGGCTCTTGTTTTTTAAAAAATAATAACGATTACTTTTAATTAAATTATATTTAAGCCGCACAATTCGAGTTCGTCTTCTTTTAAATGCTTCTTTATTAAAAATTGAAAATAGCAATTTTGCACTCATTAAAATATATTTCAAAGGAAATACAAGATTCAATCGAATAAGCTTACCTAACGTTAAACCAGAATATTTATCTATTAAACGTCTGCCCTGAATTTTATAAACTTTTTTTAATAACTCATTATCCATCTTAACATCAGGAGGATGAGTCATCTTTGATGTATCTAAAGAATCAATTTCCCAACCAAGCGCAGAATTATTTGAGTCATTAAAATGATAACCATAAAAACCAATATTTGTAATCAAACTTTTATTTAAAGGTAAGATTGAGCAGCACCCATCTTTAATTTTTTTAAAACTTGAAAAGGAATACGCATAATCCCATGCGCTATTTCCATAATATATATCAAATATCTCGCTCCATTCTATGATTTTATCTATATCGTTTAAAAATATCTGACTTAAAAAATTAGTTTTTCTTAATTTTTTCCAATCAGAAATTTTTATATCAAAACCTTCCCAAGATCTTCTCCAAGCAGCCCAACCCCATGTATAAGGACGCGGAACAAAAGCATAGCTGTATTTATAATCAACGTCTTTTGTTATACAAATACCGCCAATATTTATTACTCTGGGATCATCTTTGTATTTATTTAGCAAAATTTCACAAAAATTAAAAAAATCTTGCGAAGCTAATATATCGTCTTCGAGCACAATTCCCATTTCTTCATTTTGAAAAAACCACTCAACGGCAGTTGGAATTGCGGTATCACATCCAATATTCTTTTCCTGAAACAAAGTATGCAGTTCGCATTCCCAATCAATAGAATTTAAAACATGTTCCCTAGACATGTTAACCAAAGAATCTTCTCCAGCTACATTAGCTCTTGGTCCATCAGAAAAAACATAAAGCCTTGGAGGCTTAGCCTGTTTTATTGCTTCAAAAGTCTTTTTCACAACATCAGGTCTGTTAAATATACAATATAAAACCGCAACATTCATACTCAAAAGTATATCAAAACAATTTATATATGTAAAGAAAATAACAAAAAACTATTTATTAAAATCAGCCAACACCAATAAAGACGTCTTAATTAAACCAAATGCCCACCTTGCAATTATTAAACCTCCTATAATACCCATAACAGGATCCAGATAAGTAATGCCAAAGTATTTGCCGCAAAATAACGCAACAAGGGCAAAAACAGACACAATTACATCTGATATTATATGCAAATAAGCTGCTTTATAGTTCAAATTTTCATTTACGCAATTATGACAGTGTCCAACAAGATTATTATGATTATGTAAAATAAAAGCACAAATTAAATTAACAACAAAACCAATTGAAGCAACAATTATTGCATCAGTATAAGATATAGTTAAAGGTTTAAAAAGACGCTCTACAGATTCAATAATAATTCCAAAAGAAGTTAGCCCCAGCAAAATAGCACTTGTATACCCGCCTATTGCATTAAACTTTTCGCTTTTTTCCTGATATTTAACTGCAAAAATACAAATAACATATGCTATACCCAAAACAAACACACGTGTTCCCATTGTACATTAACAGTTGGGTTGACCATTTTTAACACTTTGTTTGACTAATAGCGCGAAGAAATCCGAATCCGATTAAT
>CALUWL010000027.1 GCA_944324445.1 Candidatus Gastranaerophilales bacterium
AGTATTGCTATAATAAGTCCAAATATCCAGCCTGAACCATGCATGAAACTATTTTCGCCGCCTGTTATAAATAGGAACTGATGCGTTGATTGATTAATTTGAATCATATTTCCGCCTGTTATACCGCCACCTATACAAAGAATGGCAAATAAAACAGATAAGGGTTGACCCAGCCAGCGTAATTTTCTTCTGGTTAAACCGTGAGCAATATAGTGCATAGGACCACCGGATACTGAACCGTCTTCATTAAATCTTCTATATTTAACCGCAAGAGTCGCTTCTACGAATTTAATTGACATACCTAAAATTGCACCAGCAAAAATCCAAAATGCAGCACCCGGGCCACCTATGGAAATTGAAATTGCAACACCTGCAATACTTCCTATTCCGATTGTTCCTGATAGCGCAGTTGCTAAAGCTTGAAATGATGAAACCTCACCACAACCGTTTTCGCTTTTTTCTGCAGGTTTTGAAACTGTCTCAAGAGCATGTTTAAAGCCCCAGATTGCAATTCCTTTAAAGTATATTGTAAAAAATATTCCTGCAAATAAAATCCAGAAAATTATTATAGGAACTTGTTGACCAAATAAATTTATCTTATAGAAAATAATATCGGCAATAAAATCAGAAATTGGTGCAACATTTTTGTCCATAAAAGCATCAACATTCATAGCATTTGCACTTGCTATTGTCAGTAGTGTTGTTAAAACTAAAGCCGATAATTTCCTCATAATTAATAAACCCTTTCTATTTTTATATGGGGCAGGTTTAATCTTAACAAGAATAAAATAAAAATACCATTTTGAAAGGCAACATTTTAACATTTTGTAAATAAGTGGGCAAATAAAAGCTTTTTATATTATTCTATATTTATGAAATTGATTTTCAAAATATATTTAATATTTCTGTTTTTTATTGGTATTTCGGCTTATTCATCAGAAGTCAGATTTATACAAATAACTGATATTGGTTTAAATAAAAATAATGCTTATAAGCTGCAAGAAACAATTAAAGAAATAAATTCATATAAGGATATAGATTTTGTCTTATTTGGCGGTAATAATCTTCAAAAGGCAAGTATAGAAAATTTAAATTATTTTACTCATCTTTTAAGAAAAGTAAATAAAAAAACCTATGTTTTACTTGGTAATACTGATGTTTTATCCAGTTCGGGTATAAATAAAGAATATTATATGAAAAGGATAAGGCGAGCTCTTTGGTGGCGTCATAGCGATAAACCGAATTATACTTTTAAATCAAAAGGTTACTTATTTGTTGTAATGGATGGGTCTAAACAATATTTTCAATCATCTAACGGTTATTATTCAAAAAGTGAACTTATGTGGTTAGAAAATGTCTTAAAGAAAAATAAGAAAAAAGACATTATTATTTTGCAGCATTTTCCTTTGCTTGAAACAAAATCAAAATGGATACAAACGGCTAAAACAGAAGAATATAAAGAAATTTTAGATAAATATAAAAATGTTAAAGTTATTGTTTCCGGTCATTACGGTGAAGATATTGAGCTTTTACAAGATGGAATTTATCATATCGTAACTCAAAAATACAGTGATAGTGCTGCCTATAAGATAATTGAAATTGATTTAAAAAACGATTACATAGGAACATTTCTTGTTAATGAATAAAAGATATTAAATTTATATAAAAAAAATGCTGTTTTTTAATTTTTTCGTATAGTATTTTAATTATATTTTAAAACCTTGTTTTAAAAACGTAGTAAAGAGGTATTTTTAGGAGGAAACATGACAGATACCCAAAAAAGAGCAAAAATCGTAAAACTATGCGAAGAAAACAACGTAGGATTCATTAGATTGCAATTTTGTGATATTAATGGAACAATCAAGAATTTATCATTACCAATTAGCCAGCTAAATAAGGTTTTAAATAATGAAATCATGTTAGATGGTTCATCAATTAAAGGTTTTCGCAGTATTGAAACATCGGATATGTACTTTTTCCCTGATTTAGATACTTTTACAATTTTGCCTTGGTGCGAAAGAGATGGTGAAAATGTAGCAAGAATAATCTGCGATATTCACAATGCAGACGGAACACCTTTTGAAGGTTGTCCAAGATGCAACTTGAAAAGAATGATAGCAAGAGCAGAAAAATTGGGCTATAAAATGAATGTTGGACCTGAAGCTGAATTTTTCATTTTTGAGCTTGATAAAAATGGAGAAGCGACAACAAAACCTCACGATAAAGGCGGATATTATGATGCTGCTCCTACTGATATGGCTGAAGATATAAGACGCGATATAGTTGCAAGTTTGGAAGCTATGGATTTTGAAATTGAAGCTTCTCACCACGAAGTTGCGGACGGTCAGCATGAAATTGATTTTAAATATGCAGATGCCCTAACTACTGCAGACAATATAATCACTTTTAAATATGTAGTAAAAAGTATAGCAACGGAATACGGAGTTCATGCTACATTTATGCCAAAACCGATTTTCGGAATAAACGGTTCAGGCATGCATTGTAACCTTTCTTTGTTTAAAGACGGCAAAAATGTTTTTTATGCTCCTGATAATGATTATCAATTATCTAAAGAAGCATTATATTCAATTGGCGGCGTATTAAAGCATGTTAAAGCATTTACTGCTATTACAAATCCTATTGTAAATAGTTATAAAAGGCTTGTTCCGGGCTATGAAGCGCCTGTGTACCTGGCTTGGAGCTTAGCAAACAGATCAGCTTTAATCAGAGTTCCTGCAAAACGCGGAGTTGCAACAAGAATTGAGCTTCGTTCTCCTGATCCTTCATGTAACCCGTATATGGCGCTTGCTTCTATATTGGGTGCTATTCTAGATGGCGTTGAAAATAAAATTGAGCCGCCTGTTCCTGTTGAAGAAAATATTTATGAAATGACTCCAAAGGAATTGAAAAACGCAAATATTGAATCGCTTCCGGGAACATTATATGAAGCAATTGAGCTTTTAAAACAAGATGAAGTTGTAAAAGATTCATTAGGCGAACATATCTATAAAGAATTCAGGCATGCAAAAGCCATAGAATGGGATAGATATAGAACTTATGTAACTAAGTGGGAACTTGATTCATACTTAAATGCATATTAAAAAAAGCCCCTTTTGGGGCTTTTAATTTATCTGTGCGGTGGAATTTCAAATAAATCGGGATATTTTTTTATGTAATTTTCAAGACTGCAGAAAAATGCTTCAAAATCAAAGCTTTTACCTTTTTTTATGGGAGTAATTTGCATATTGTATGCTTGATAAATTGCTTTGGTTAGAACGTTTGCAATAGAATCACTTCCTCTTTCCCAAGGGCTTTCTTGTGCTATAAGCCAATGTATGGTTGCAATTGATCGGTTAATTTCTTCATCAGTGGGGTTTTTTATTGAGCGCAGTTTTTCAAATTCTTTTTTTGCTAATTCTAAATTTTTGCCTTTATTTCTCGGATTCCAACCATATTTGATTAATATACTTCCGTTTTCGTTTATACTTATATCACAAATATTGGCATCCGAGTATTTTGTGTTGCTTGAAGGACGTTTTGATATATAAGGTTGCGAGTTTTTAAATCTGCTTCTATAGTTTTCAAAATATTCTTCACCTCTGCCATTGGGTGTTAAAGCATATATTCCCAGAGTTATTCTTTTTCTTCCGTATTCATCTTTAAAATTTATTCTTCTTATGCCTTGCGCTATTTTTGATAATATTTCATCAAAATCTTTATTGTTTTTAATGTCGTATGCTATAACGTAAGTTAAATTTATCATTTCTTGCGCCCAATCGTCATCAATCCCATAGTTTTTCATTCTTATATAAAAAGCATCTTTTGGAATAACAGGACCTATGGAATGATTTTTTAGGGCTATATTTTTCTGTACAAGAAAACTTTCGCTGTTAAAAGGGTATTCATTTTCTTTTTTTAGCGCAGTATCGGGTATATTAATGTTAACTTCTTTTTGAGGAGTTAATGTGTTTATTTTGGGCTTAGTTTTTATTATTGAACCTATTTTTAGCATATATAGTGAAAATATGCTAAAAAAATAAATTGCTTAAATTATTGCGTATTGTTTACCTTTTTTAATAATCAAATTTGCCGCTCGATTAAGTTCTTGATAACTTAAATCTTTCATAACGCATAGTCTTAATCTGCATTCTTTTCTTCTTACTGCAGGATAAGTTACGATATTAACATAAACACCTTCATATCTTAATTCTTGATACAGCCTGAAAAGTTTTGCTTCATCATATATCATAACCGGAATTATGGCACTTTGCGAGTTTCCTGTATCAAATCCTGCTTTTGTTAGTTTTTCTTTTAAGAAAGCGGTTTTTTCCATTAATTCTTTTCTTCCTGCCTTGTCTTTTTCAAAAAGATTAAATACTTCAATTAAACCGCCTGCAGTTGGTGCGCTCATTGCTGTTGAGAAGAAATATGTTCTTGCATACAGTCTTAAATATTGAACTATTTCGCGACTTGCAGCACAATATCCGCCTAATCCTCCGGGGGCTTTAGATAGCATTCCGACATTAAGGTCAATTTTATCCTGCACATTGTAAAATTCGCTTGAACCTCTGCCCGTTTTTCCTACAATTCCAACGCCGTGGGCATCATCTACCATGATTTTACAGTTATATTTTTTAGCAAGTTCTACGATTTCATCCAATGGCGCAATATCCCCGTCCATTGAAAATACTCCGTCTGTTATAATAAGCCTTCCTGTTATATTATCAGGAATTCTACTTAATATTTTTTCTAAATATCTCATGTTTCTGTGAGGATAGATTTTAATTTGCGCTCCTGATAGTTGGCAGCCGTCAAATATAGAGGCGTGGTTTGCGCTATCATTTATTATTATATCTTCGCTGTTACATAGTGCTGAAATTATTCCTACATTTGCTCCGTATCCGGAAGGAAAAACGATAGCATCTTCGCTGCCGTAAAATTTAGCGATTTTTTCTTCGAGTGTTCTATGAAGGTCGGATATTCCTGCATAATTTGAAACTGCTCCCATTCCCATTCCAAATCTTTCAAGAGCTTTTTTGGATGCCTTGAGGACTTTTGGGTTATTTTGTATGTTAAGGTAAGAGTTTGAGCCAAGCATAATGACATCATGCTTATAGCCGTTTTTTTCTCTTAATTTAACAATAGATGATAATCTATTTAGGCTCACCATTCCAAGAGCCTCGTTTCCTGTTAAAACTTCGCTTTTTAGAATTTCATCAACTCTTTTTGTTTTGCCGAATAAATCTTCGTTTTCTTGTGTATGAACAAAATTTTCAAACTTAATGTTTCTTGTAATAGCTTCTAATGTAGACAATTTTACCTCACTTTTTAACTAAATTATTTAAAAAATGATAATTTTTTTTATTGCAAAAAAGTATAATATCAATTCGCTATTTTTTTATTGTATAATGGGGTGATATCGGGAGTATTTATGAAAAAGGATATGTTTGAAAAAGTATTTAGAAAAACTTGCAGATTAATTAACTCTAAAACTGCAAAAATGATTATACCTGTTGTAGATTTAGCAAGAAAATTTAATAATAAACCTGCTATACCCTTAAAAGAAAAATTAGCTGAAATCGATTATCCTTTATTGGGCGATAAGGTAATTATGCTTCATGGGGTTTCAGTTGGAGAGGTTGTATCGCTTGAAAATTTAATCAAAAGGATAAAAAATGATTTTCCTGATTATAAATTGGTAGTAACAACAGGAACGCTTACAGGGCAAGAGCTTGCAAAAAAGAAATACAGCCAATTAGCCGATTTTATAACATATTTTCCTTTGGATATTTATGAAGCTGTTGAAAAATTCTTAAATAAGATTAGGCCTTCAGTTATTTTGATAGCTGAAACAGAGATTTGGCCTAATTTTGCATTTTGTGCAAAAGAAAAAAACATTCCTTTATATATCATAAACGGAAGAATTTCGGATAAATCTTACCCTTCTTATTTGAGATTTAAGAAAATTTTTGCAACCGTATTAAATTGTTTTGATGGCATATTCTCTCAAAGCGAGCTTGATAATAACAGGTTTATCTCTCTTGGGGTGAATAAAGATAAAGCTTTGGTGATGAAAAATTTGAAATTTGAAATTGAAAGAAAAAAATGTGATATCACTTTAAATTCAGGCTCATCAAAAGTATTTATTGCAGCTTCAACTCATAAAGGCGAGGATGAAATAGCGCTTGGTGCTTATAAAAAATTAAAAGAAAAAAGTAAAGATTTAAAGATGATACTTGCGCCGAGGCATTTAACAAGGCTGGCTGAAGTTGAAAAATTGACAAAAGAAACAGGTTTTAAATATGGTTTTAGAACAAAGAAAGATGACTTTTTAAATAATGATATTATAATTCTTGATACTTTGGGCGAATTATCTAAAATATATGAGATAGTTGATGTAGCATATATTGGCGGCAGTTTTAATAAAACAGGCGGACATAATCCTCTTGAAGCAACAATATATTCTAAACCTACCGTATCAGGGCCTTCAATAAAGAATTTTAGAGATATATATTCAATTTTAGAACATGAAAAAGCAAGTTTCGTTGTAAAAAACAAGGTTGAATTTTATTCAATTTTAGAAAAATTATTTACAGATGATAATTTTTATAAAGAAATATCTGATAATTGTGCAAGATGTTTTTCTAATCAACAGGGTGCTGTCGATTTTGTAATTAATAAATTAAAACAAATTTTATAACTTAAAAGCTCCCTTTAAGGGAGCTTTTAATCTTTGATTAACACTAATCTTCAACGCGGGAGCAGTCGAGGGCTTTTATCTCCACGAACGTCAACCCGACAAGTTATTAATTCCCGTTGATAATTTTTTATAACATTATTTTGTAAAATCTTTTAAATCTTTTACTCTTAATGCTAAATAAGGATTGGTTTTGCCTTTATCAATAAGGAACATAACAAATGTGCTGTCAAAATCAAAATTTCTTGGTTTTGCTTTATCATCCATCGGAGGAAGTGCTGCCATTTTTGTCATTATTGCAGCTTCAGATTTAACTTTTCCGCCTTTGTTGTTTAATTCAAGCTGAATTGTTTCAATGGCATCAGAAAACATTATATCTGTTCCTTTGATTTGTTTATTGCAAAGTTCAGTGTATTTTCTTTCATCTTTGATATTTAAATTCGGAACTTTAAGAGTGTCTTGAGCTAAGAAAAATCTGTTTCCTTTGTATTTTTTGCTTTGTTGCTGCATTTTATCAAAGAGTTTGTTAAATTCATCTTTTTTATCTGTTCTATACAGATAAACTATATCATCATTTTTTGTATAGAGTCTTACAGCGTAATCATCTTTATCATTGTAGAATAATACTGCAACGTTATCATCAAGAGTTTTGTCTGAATCTTCAGTTATGCCGAAGAAATCATATTTTTCTTTAGAATTGTTGAATTTTGATTTTTCTAATTTGTCAAATTCTGTTAAAAATTCAAATTCTTTTTTAAGCATTGCATAAGCGTAATATTTTCCGTATCCTCTTGACCAGTCCATTGAATCTAATATGTCGCTTGTTTCGTTGAATTTTTCTTGTATTGCTTTTTTGATTTCTTCTTTAGCTTCTGGAGAGGTTTCTCCGTAGCTTGTTAAATAGCTTTCAGGATTTAACATATCGGAATTGAATTCTTCTTTGTTCAATCCTTTTAATTCTTTAGTTTGTTTTTCTTTTAGAAATTCGATGTCGTGTTTTATGATGTTGTTTTTCATATCATTAAACACAAGCTGGAATGTTCCGACCCAGATTTTATTGTCTGCACTGGATTTTGATGAAAACAGTGTTAAAATATCTGTCTTATTCGAAGCACAAAAAGCTGCCCCCGAAAGCAAAAGAACAGATAATGCCGTTAATAGTGTCTTTTTCATAAAATTCTCCTCTTTCCTTCTTAATTTTAATATAGCATAAAATCTTTTTATGTTAAAATTTAGCTATGACTGAATTATTAATGCCGGCTGGCAGTTTAGAGAAAATGAAATACGCCTTTCAATATGGGGCAGATGCTTGCTATTTGGGTTTAGCAGATTTTTCTTTGCGTGCTCTAAGAAAAGGTGAATTAATTGATGAAACCAATCTTAAGATGGCTGTTGATATAGCTGATTCTTTGAATAAAAAAGTGTATTGTACTTTTAATATTTTTGCTTACGATGATGATATTAAAAAACTCGAAGAAAAAATCGATATAATAAAAGAAGCAAAACCCCACGCACTTATTATAAGTGATTTTGGTATTTATAGGATAGTTAAAAAAAATTTACCTGAAATAGATATCCATATTTCAACTCAAACTAATATCCTGAATTCTGAAACGGTTAAATTTTGGCGAGATTTAGGCGCAACAAGAGTAATTTTAGCAAGAGAACTTTCATTTGAACAAATTAAAAAAATAAGAAAAGAAGTCCCTGATATAGAGCTTGAAATGTTTGTTCATGGCGCTCAATGTATGGCATATTCGGGAAGATGTCTTTTATCTGATTATATGACTGAAGGTAAAAGGAAAGCAAATCTTGGAAATTGCGCTCAAGCTTGCAGATGGAGCTATAAATTGCTCGAGCAAACAAGACCCGATGAACCTTATGAAATAATTGAAAATGATAAAGGCACACATATAATGTCTACTAAAGATTTGTGCTTAATTAGATACGTTAAAGATTTACAAGATATAGGAATAGATTCTCTTAAGGTAGAAGGCAGAACAAAAAGCTTGTATTATGTTTCAACTGTTGCAAAAACCTATAGAAAAGTCTTGGATAATCTGTGGGATTTGGATTTTGCCTTTTTGGAATTAAAAAAAGCAGGAAATAGAGGTTATACAGAAGGATTTTTCCTTGGTGATAATAACAGTAAAAGCTATTCTTATGATATATCCAAAGGGCTTGCAGGGTCTGATTTTTTAGGGGTTGTAATTGATAGTTTGGGAGAAAATAAATATAAATTATTGATTAAAAATAAGATATGTTTAAATGACGAAATCGAAATTATTACTCCTAATTTTTCAACAAAAGCAAAAGTTTCAAAAATCATACACGAGAAAAAAGGCGAAGTGGATGTTGCAAATACAAATGATGAAATAGTTATTGAATTTGTATCGGAAAATTCAGATTGGCAAAAAGAAGCAGATTTCGCACTTTGTCGAACATTAGGAATAAAGGAATAATTTTTTATGTTTTTAACTCCTGATTATAATATTGAATCAATTTATGATATTGATATAGAAGAATTAAAAAAAAGAAGAATTAAGGCTTTGTTTTTTGATTTGGATTCAACTTTAATGAAATCTAAAAGCGGTAAGTTTGCATATAAAACTTTGCAATTTCTGGATGATTTAAAACCCAATTTTAAACTTGCGATAATTACAAATAATAACAATCTTGACTACATTCAAAAAGCAAAATCCCAGACCGATATTCCCGTATATTCAAGAGCAAAAAAGCCAAATACAGCAGTTTTATTTAAGGCTTGTGATGATTTTGATGTTGAACCTAATAGTGTTGCTATGATAGGAGATAGACCCTTAAGTGATATTTTAGGCGGGAAAAATGCCGGCATGGTTACGATTTTAGTAGATTCAATTTCAAAAGATGAAGAAAATTTTATTGTTCGCTTTGCAAGATTTTTAGAAAGACTAACTATTAAAAAATAATTATTTCAAAAGAAATCCGAGTACAAAGGTTGATACAACAAAAATTCCGACAAAAAAGTATGTAACTTTGTTTAATCCTTTTTCTGTTGATTTTTGAGAGGAAAATAATTGGCTTGCAGCGCCGATTGATGCCATGCCGTCTCCTTTTGGAGAATGTAGAAGGATTAATATTACGCTAAATATTGCACTTATAATTTGCATTGTGTAGAAAAATGTTGTCATTTCTTGTCCTTTTTTTAAAATCTATTTTTAAAATATCATAAAAATATTTTTTTTCTATAATTCAGCTTAGAATTTAACAAAAAGTTTTAATTTTCCGTCATTACCTCTGAAATTTAACCAGCCTGTTTTTACTTGGTTATTTAAGTCGTTAACTTTTACAAGAAGCCAATTCCCTCTTATTAGCCAAGGGTTAATTAATTTAGGCAGTTCTATTGAGCCTGTTGTGTTTGACTGTTTAATTGGAGCCGCATAAAGTATTTTATCTGTTTTTTGCAGGTCTTTAAATAAATATAGGCCGTATTTTTTACCATAAATATTAAAAAAATCGCTCCAATTATAGAATTTATTTTTAGCATCTTCTTTTACCCAGCCGCAGACGGGATTTTGTGATTGGTTAAAACAAACCAAACTCCAGCCTTCGGTTTCATCCAATGTTGTTAAAAGGGCTATTTTTTTAGATTGACTGAAAGCGGCAAAAACTTCATCTTGAGAACATCTTGTTTTGTTTTCAATACAGCTTGTTTCACCTGTTATAAAGTCAAAATTTAATGACTCTAATATTTTACCGTCTTTAGATGGAGTTTGGCGCATAACAGTTGGGCTTGTAACGCTTGTATAGCCTATGCCGTATCTTCGAAGTGAATTAACATAATAAGGCAAGACATCTGCAAATGCTATGCTTGAAAACGTAATTAATATAAAAAAGATAGTTAATATTTTTTTCATTTTTCTCCTGTTATAGAATTGGTCTTTTTTTATTAAAAATCAATTGCTCGAACGGATTAAAAATGAAATCCGTCTTCTTTCATACGTCTTATAACTTCTGCTAAATCTTCATCTGATGCTACAACAGATAATCTTACGTGTCTTGTTGCATTTTTTGCAAATCCTGTTCCTGGAACTATTACGATACCTGATTTTTCAAGCATATCATCTGCAAAAGCTTTGCAATCCGAATATCTTTCAGGAATTTCAAGCCACAAATAAAAGGTTGCTTTCGGCATTTTGACATTGTAGCCCAAGGAATTGAGCCCATCTACAAATTTTTGAATTTTATTTTTAAATTTGATATTTTGTTCGTCAATATATTTTTGACCTTCGGCGCTTTCCAGTAAATCTGCTCCTGCGTACTGAATAACTTTAAATACGCCTGTATCAACGCTTGATTTTGCACGAGAAAGCATTGTTATAATATCTTTATTGCCGCATGCCCATCCAAGACGCCAGCCTGTCATTGCGTATGATTTTGAAAAGCTGTAAAATTCCACGCAGCAATCCATTGCTCCTTTGCATTCCAGTGCAGAATGAGGTTTATAATTTTCATCGTAATACATTTCACAATATGCATTATCTGAAATTAAAATAATTCCGTGTTTTTTACAAAAATCAACACAATGCTGCAAATAATCTAAATCGCAAGTGCAGCCGAGCGGGTTATTCGGATAATTAATTAAAAGGGCTTTGATTTTTTTGGGGTCATTACCTTCTTTTATATATCTTTCAAGAACATCTTCCATATTTGGAGTGTAATTATTTTTTTCGTTTAATTCAATTCCGTATGCTTTTGCGCCTGCAACTTTAATCATTTGAGTATATGAAGCATATCCCGGAGAAGGGATTAAAATAACATCTTTTTCTTCATCTTTTTGTTTAGCATTAACAAGCGCCCTAATTAAATTAGCAAGCCCTTCTTTTGAACCTATTAGAGAAAAAATTTCATTTTTAGGATTAAGTTCAACTTTAAATCTTTCTTTCATTCTTTTAGCTGCCGCTTCAAGAAATTTAACCTCGCCTTTTGGTGTTGTATAGGTGTGAAGGCTGTTTACGTGCATATATTCGATAGCTTTATTGATTACAAAATCAGGCACAGGATCAACGGGTGCTCCCATTGAAAGAGGTATAGGTGTTCTGTTTTTAGCTTTTAATTCAGGTGTTAATTCAATTTGACGAGCCTTAATTTCAAACATAATATAGTTTTGCATGTTCTGTATTTCGTCATTAAAAAGCTTTTTGATGTTTTCTTCCATAAATACCTCAATTTCCTTATTTTTGTATTATACAACTTCATAAAAATTAAGTAAATTAATTTTACTTTTAAGTTAATTTGCTTTAAAAAAAACTTAAAATGGGGTATAATATATAAATGCGAGATGGAGACAATCTGCGCTAGAAACGGAGAAAACTTATGCATATCCACGTGAACGGACGTAACATCGAAATTACCGATGCAATTAAGGCTTACGTCAAAGAAAAAGCAGGAAAAGTAGCTGCGCATTATGAACAAATTGATGCAATTGATGCTATTTTGTCCGTAATTAAAAATCCCTCCGTTAGTGATTCTCATATTGCTGAGATTAACTGCAAAATCGGCGGCGAAACGATTAGAGTCGAAGAAAAAGCTGAAAGCATGTACGCTTCAATCGACCTTGTTTGCGACAAATTAGACAGACAAGTTCGCAAGTACAAAGAAAAAGGGCTTTCAAAGTCGAAAGGCGGTGTTGAGTCCATAAGGACAACTCAAACTGAAGTAGAAGCTTAAAGAATATATAAAGGTGAAGTTTTAAACTTCACCTTTTTTAGTTTTTATTTTATCAAGTATAATTTTTTTAAATACAATAGCAGGATAATAGTCGTAGACCATATTTAAAACTTTATTTATATAATCTAAAGCCTCACCTAAATCATCTTTAAGATAGTAACATTGTGAAAGTATTAAAAAAGCCTCCGGATCGCAGTAAAAAAGCTTTAAACTTCTTTTACAAAAAGTAATTGCAAGGTCAAAATATCCGTTTGAATACAAGGCTCTAGCGATAAATTTATAGCTTTCAGGGTTAGAACGATATAAAAAATCGCAGCAGCTAATTAAATTTTCTGCCCATTCAAGCATTTCGTTTTCAAGAAAAAGATTGAGGTATATTTCAAGCTGTGCTCTTGTTTCGAAAAAACTGGGCAAAATATCTGTTTTTAATTCTATAAAATTTAAAGCAGCAAGCCCAAAACGACTTGCAGGACAATTTTTTTTATTTATTGTCCATAATCTTTTTGCTTCATCTTTGTTTTTTAACATTAAACTGCAAAGCCCTGCAGCGTATTTGTTGTCATCTTTCGTAAAAATTTCAAGGGCTTCATTGTATTCTTTTTTATAGAAATGTTCTTTAGCTATTTTTTCGCTTTTAATCATTTTTATGAATTTTTTTCATAACATCAAAAGAGCCTTGCTTTTGAGCAGGTTTTAATTTATCCAAAGAATCCATATTAATTCCTGTTGCTTGCTTGTTTGATTTTTTGATTTCGTTATATATTTCTTCTCTGTATATTTGAACATTGTTTGGTGCGCTTACGCCAATTTTAACGGAATTTTTGTAGCTTTCAAGTATAACAATTTCAATATTGTCGTTTATAATTAATTTTTGATTTATTTTTCTTGTTAGAATCAACATATTTAATCTTCCGTATTTTCTTGTTCAAATAATTTGTGTCTTACTTCAAAGTTTGTATTTTTAAGTATTAATTGCATTGCTTTTTTGTTTTTAAGGTTAATAATAATTGGAGCAAGCATATTAACGGTTGCGCCTTGCGGATTTGATGAGGGGATATTTGCGATGTTGCATACGAAAACATCATCAGCTGTTTCAATTTCCAAAAGTTCCGCTTCTTCATCAGGTATATCGAATTGATAGTCTATTCCAAAAAAGCTGCATAATGTTATAGGAAAAGCTAATTCGCTATCTTCAATTGATTGAAGCCATTTAAAGGGTGAATCGGGTTTGTAGTCAATTATTGCATATTGTTTTAAATCTTTAAAACCAATAATCGGAGAAACAAAATCAAATATAGAACTTTTATCTATCTCAATTTCTCCGAATTTAGCAGTGTTTAGTTTTATTGTGTTGTTTTCCATATTTATATTCCGTAATTTGTAAGATTGTTTTGCTGGTTTGTAAGCGAATTCAACAACATCATTTTGGTGATTTCGGGATTGTGTTCGCCATTTCCAAGCATTGTATTATACATATTATTGTTATTTAAAAGCATCATAGGATTAATTTGGTTTAAAGGCAAATTAAGATTGTTTGTATTATATGCTGTTTGGTTTTGATTAAAAGGATTGATTCCTATTTTTGAAAGTGTATTTAATGCTGCGGCTATTTCTTCGTTAGTTGGCATTGCAGCATCTGATTTTAAAGGTAGTGCTTGAGATTCTTCTTGCTGTTTTCTTATATATTCGCTTTCTTGAAGTTTTCGCTCCATTCTTTCTCTTGTAATTCTATCCATTGCAGCAGGGTGAATTTTTTTACCCGAGCGGATGAATTTTGAAATGTCGTCAAGTTCTTGTTCTTCGGGAGTGTTTAATTTAGGAGGTTGGCATTTTGCATTGTTTGGATCTTCAAGACAGTCCAATGCTCTTTGAGAGTAGTGCGTTAGGGTTTCGTTGTCGTCTTTTTCTACAACTTCTTTATATAAAGTTTGAGCTTCTGCTTTATATCCTAAACGTGTATAACATAGTGCCAGATAATATTTTGCAAGAGTGTTATTTTTTTCTTTTTTAACAATTGTTTCTAAATCTTGCATGGCTCCTGTGTAATTTTCTTGTCTGTACTTAGCTATACAAGGTTTAAGCGAAGGGGACACATAAGGTGCTTTAGGTATTACATGGTTTGTGCTTGCACTCGCATTATTTGAGTTTGTCAAGCCTGTAATCACAATGCATGTACAAATAAGCAAAAATATTTTTTTCATTTCGTAAAATCCTTTTACTTTTTATTTAATAATTAATTTGATTATGACAATATAATATTCATTATATCGTAAGTTTTCTTTGCTGCTTTAGCGCTTTTGTGTTTTTTCCTCTAAATAGTTGAATTAAAAAAAAGTTAATCTGCTAAAAACGTAAAATTAAGATATAATTTAATATTATGAAAATTAAGATTAAAGAAACCGCAAAAGAAAAAAAGAATTTAAGTTTATATAAGTTAGCTCAGGTTTTGGGACTTCCTCAACAGACGGTTTATTCTTGGGCAAAAGGAAGAACACAGCCTTCTTATCTTAATTTGGATAGATTATGTAACGTTTTGGATTGCAAGATTGAGGATTTGCTTGAAGCAGAGCCGTTTCAAAATAAATTATTTTAAATTAGAAAAGAGCCTTGTTTTTAAGGCTCTTCATTTATATATATAAAAAAAGAAAAAATTAATAGTGGGTTGATTTTGTAGCATGATCAACGTCTGCATTTTTCAAATTAGCATTTATTTTGCCTTGGATTGTTCTAAATGCCAATACTCCCAGACCCGCAGCCGTTGCAATTGCTGCTGTTGTTTTAGTATTTTTTAAATAATTTTTATAAAATTTAGAAGGCAGCGTTATAACATTTTTTAAATTTTCAACAGGTGCTTTAGTTAAAAGCGCGGGAACAAATTTAATTGTATTCCAAGCAGCTTTTGCACTATCAGATATTATTCCTGCTGTAGTTTTGAAAATGTCAGAATCTGCTTCTTTGATATTTTTTCCGATAAGTCCTATTGCTGCTGTTAATGCTACGCCTTCAGCTGCACCCCTTACAACACCTTGAGTTGTTCCTGTAACGGTATTTATGCCTTTTACTACCTTAACAAACCCTTCTTTTATAGAGGGTTTCTTTTGTTGTTCTGTTTTAGTTTCTGTACCTTTGAAACTTAAATTATAGTTATATTGTAATGGTTGAATCATATTTTACACCACCCTTTTAACTTTTCATATTCTAATAAACACCTAAATATTTAAAGTTGCCTTTTTTATATTTCTATTTTACAAAAATTTACATTAAAAATCAATTGAATAAAAGAATTATAAAGATTCTTTAAAATCATTTATGTTTTAGTTAGAATTATAATCCGGCCATTTTTAAAAGAGGTAATATGAACAGGTTAGATACAATAAGAAATTCAAATTTATATAATAAATTTTTTCATGCAGAAAAGAAAACTGATCCCTTATCCAAGTATCCTTTGAGATTGTGCGCTTATTCAAATGAAATCGGGGCAGCAATTAGCCCGATTAATCCTGCTTTAGGGACTGTTTTATGGGCTCCTGCGCTCTTGTATTTAGGGGCTGACATATATGATAAATATAAAAATGAAGATAAAACCTATAATCCAAGTGCTAAAAGAAGCTTGAGGCAAGCTATTTTTCAAGGGTTAGCAAGTGTTATTCTTCCAACAAGTGCAATTAAATTAGGGCAAAAAATAGGTGTTAATATAGCAGGCGAAAAAGGTGCTTTGAGTGCAACCGATAAAAAAGAATTAATTGAATTTACTAGAGGCTTTCTATATCACAGTAATTATCCTAAAACCGATAACAGTGATGTTGTAGAGGGTTTAGTTTCTGCTTTTAAACAAAAAGCATTGGCACATGAAAAAAGAATTAATAAAAAAGGCTTTTTATCTAAGATATTATCAATATTTGTTGAATCAAAAGGTCCGGAACATACAATGGCTAAATATCTAAAAGATAAAAATGACTATAATCCGGTTATACGTTATCTTGAAGAACAAGCGATGACTGCAAGAGATATTATGACTGATGAAAAATTTATTAAAGCTGATAAATATAAACAATATTTTAAAAAATCTTGTTTAAAATATGAAAATAATTCTCTTGCAAGAAAAGACACGGTATTAAAAATTTTGAAAGACAAAAACATAAATAAAAGCCTTGTAGCTACATTATCAGGATTTGTTGCATTAATTTTACTTGCAAAACCTATAGATTACTTTGTTGAAAATGTTTTAATGGAAAAAATAGTTAATCCTCTTTTAGATAAAGTACCCTTAAAAAAACAAGCTAAAAAAGAAGTTTAATATAAGGTGTTATTATAGCTGTAAATAAACCTGTTAAGATTAGCGCTATAGTGCTTGCTGTTATTTGTCTTTCTTTTTTCTTTTCTATGCAGGCAGCAGTTCCTATAACATGAGAAGCACATCCCAGAGCAAGTCCTATTGCTACATCATTTTTTATTTTTAATGATTTTAGAATTTTATGTCCCAAAACGCCTCCGAAAATTCCTGTCATAGCTACAATGCAAGCTGTGAGTTCGCAATATCCGCCTAAGCTTTTTGAAATTTCAAGCGCTATGGGCATTGTTGTTGATTTTGGCAAAAGGCTCATTACTACTTTAAATTCTGCTTGAAATAATGTTGCAAGAAAATATGTTGAAATAATCGCAGTAAGTGAAGCAATTATTATGGCAGGATATAAAGCTCGTTTATTTTCGGTTAAGATTTTGGAATTTTTATATAAAGGATACGCCAGAGCAATTGTAGCCGGTGCAATCATAAAAGAAAAAATACTTGCGGATTTATAATATGTTGAATAATCGATTTTGAATATCTGCAAAATAATGATTAATCCACATCCAACACTAACCATAATCGGTATTTTTTTAAAGAATTTATTTGTTTTTAATTTATGAAATATCGAAAATATTATTATTGTTGAGAAAAATCCAAAATATTCCATTTTATATTTTTCCTTTTTTGATTTTTATTAATTTTTTATATTTTATTATGTTTTCAACAAATAATCCTGTTATAACCATTACAAGAGCTGTTGTGATAAATATGGTAAGAATAATTGCCCAAAAGTTTCTAAGGATTGTATCATAGTATGTAATTATTCCTACAAAAAGCGGTATGAAAAATAAAATCATATACTTTAATAAAAAGTTGCAGAAATCTTCAATTAAATCTGCTTTAATAATTTGAAATTTTAAAAGTAAAAACAACGCTACAATTCCTAATATCGGTGCGGGAAAATGTATTTTTAAAATTTGCAAAATAAATATGCAAAAATATTGCACAAGAAAAATAGTTGTTAAGCCGTATAAAAATTTATATATTTTTTTCATTAAAAACAATTATAAAATAAAAATTAAAACATGTTTAAAAAGCTTTCATCACGTTTAAATTTATTATAATGTTTAGGTGTTATACTTGGAGGTATTTGATTTTCTTTTATTGTTTCAATATAGTCATCTTTTTGCGGATTTTCTGTTTTTAAGAAAGTTAAATCCAGAATATTAAAAATATCTTGATTTGAATAGAAAGTGTCTTTTTTGCTAAATAATTCATCTAATATTTCTTTTGTTTCAACGGGTGGCTTGTTGTTTTTTCTTAAGTAATCTTTTATTATTTGGTCTGCAGAATCCCTGTTTGCAGGCGGTATTATAATTTTTCTTTTTGTTGTATAAGTTGAAACATATTCTACATCCATATCTTTAGGATTGTTTACTGTTAAAAATACGCTGCATTTATAATTTTTTTCGCAATTTTGCAGAAAATCTATGAGTATTTCTTTGCTATTTTCGTCATCGGGACAAATTGTTTCTGCGTCATCTATTATAAGGACCGTTTTTTTGCCATTTTGTTTTTCATAGTTTTCTTTTGCTTTATTGGCTTTTTTAAAAATTTCTCTTATTGTACTTGTTGGATTAAAAGGATCCGGTTCAATTGTTTCAATTAAACATCCTGCTTCTTCTGCTGCTGCTATTGCAAAAGTTGATTTACCGCAGCCTGAAGGCCCGTAGAACATTATTGCATTTGGAGCATCGTAACCCAGTTTTATTAAGTTAACAAAGTTTTCATGAACTCGTTCCTTTACTTCGTCATATCCGCTTATTCTTTTAAAACCGGTTTGATTAGAATTTTGTTTTATTTTTTGAAAGTATTCTTGTTGCAATTTTGTTGTACCGTTTGAATTAAAACCGTTTAAAATTTCTGCTTGTCTTTGTTCAAAAAGGTTTCTGTATAGATCAAATTTTTGTATACTCTTTTCTGTCTTTTGTTGGTGATTTTCAATTTCCTCATAAGGCAATACCAATATTTCGTCAAGAGAATCCAGTAAAGCTTGTCTTTCTTTTTTGAGGGTATCGAAGTATCCGTTCTTGTTAATTGATGATGTGTAGGTAATTTGTTGTTTTGAAAATCCGAATTTATATATTGGTGATATTTTCATTTGCGGTTTCCTTTAGTAGGTTTGTACAAAGCGGGGAATACTTTTTATTCTGTATGGTATATTCATTTTTTCAGGGTTTATATCTTGTTTTTTAAATATGCTTAAAAGTTCTTTGTCTGCTGTAACAAAACTTATTTTTTTGTCGCCGATATTTTGAAAAAATTCTTTCATTGCACTCAGAAAGTCTTTGCTTTTTCTTATATCAGAAGCAAAAGATTTTCCTTTTGTGTTGATTATAGTTATTATGGTTCTTTGTTCTTTATTTCCTTGATTTAGCAAATCATTAAGTTGATTAATTGCATCTTGGATATTACCTTTGTATTCAATAGGTTTATATTTTGCGCTTGAATTTCCAAAGAGAGAATCCGCAAAAACGCGAAAACTACTGTTTTCCAGTTTATCAAAACTTATTAGCTTAGGCAGTCTTAAATTTTCTGTGCTTTCGTTTATGCTGTCAAGTGCAAACAAGTTTCTTAAGGTAGTTAATGTTTTAACGTTATTTATATCACCTTGTGAAAATGCACTGATTTTTTCTTCCCAAGGAAAATCTTTTAGCGCAGCTTTTACTCTTGTTTCTGTTTGTTGACTGCTGTATATTTTCGAGTAAACATCCGAATATAATTTATTAATTTCTTCTTTTGTTTTTTCAAAACCTTTATATTTTATAAATGCGCCTGCTGCTGCAAGGGCTATTGCAATTAAGGTTCCAATTTTAATTGCATTGTTTCTTTTTTCTCTATCTTCATCATCTTCAGGTTTTAATATATTAGTGAATATATTTCCCTTGAAGCTGGGAGCATTATAGTAATTGGTATTTGTTTGTATTTTTGGTGTGTTTAATATTTTTAGCATAAAAAACCTATGAATATGTTAGTGTGTCGTCTATTAAAATTTCCATTTCGTCCGGCTGATGTTTTTCCCAAGAAGGATTTGGCGGAACATAGTCATAAGAGGTTGAGTATTTTCCGTTCAAGTATGTATATAGTTTTTCGTAGTCTTCTTGAGTTTTTTGTTTTATCGGACAATACATTGATCTTCTTATACAATATTCTTGAAGATAATATCTGTCATCGTTTAATTTTTCCAGTTCCTTTTCGAGATTTTGCAGTCGGTTTTTTTCATTTTTATCTAGTGGATTGTTTACGATGTTTATTTTTATATCAAAATTTTTTCCGCTTATTGAAGAGGGTTCAAAATCTTTGTTTTGTTTAGGCGCTGCAATTAATACAGTTGCATATTTCTTTGAAGCATTTTCTATTACAATTTTGAATTTTGAAATAAGCTTTCGCATATTTTTTTCTTGATTATTTGTTAGCAGGTTTGCAAAATCCGAAATGTCTATTAAAGTTCTTTTTCCTGTAACAAAATAATTAAGTTCTGCCTGTTCAAATGCTGAATTTATTTGTTTTATTGAATTTTCAGGATTGTTTTTGTTGTAGGCAACTTTCTGATAATTTATTTCATTGTGGCTTTTTATCCATTTTGTTAATTTACTGATGCCGTAGCCTGCATTTCCTGTTATTAGAATTCCGTTTGGTGTTTTTATTGAGGAATCTATTTGGGCTTGTTTTAATACATCAAAAAATCTTAATTGGATTTCTTGTTGATGTTGTAAAAATTCAGCACTTCCCAAAACAAATTTTCTTTGCAGATAGTTCCTTTCAACCGGCAGCATTTTTCTTGTTTTTCTATATGCCCTTATTGCTTCAATATTTTTGTTAAAATCTTCTTCCTGTTGCTGCTTAACGGTTTCTTCTCTGAAGAAGAAATTTCTTTTTTTGAAAATTTGTTCTTCTATTGTCTTGTCATCAAGGTGAGCAATGCATTTATTGAAAAAATCCATTTCTTCGTCATCTGCAGCATGGGATTCAAATATATACCTGTTTACCATCCAGCATGAAGCAATTTTTGTTTTTGGATCATATTGCCAATAGAAATCTTCGTTATCAAGATAGCTTTTTTGACCTTGTTTTGTTAAATTTTTTCTTGCATCAATTACTTGTTTACTTATGTGATCTTTTGGATTTGGCTTAGGGTTTTGAGTTTCAACAAGTTTGCGTTTTCTGTTTGCTTCTATTGATTCTTTATATCCGGGATCGTATATTTTCTTAGTAAAAGGCTTCATTTCAATTGTTTCGAATGGAAACGGGATTAGAGTAAACCCATTTTTAGAACAATATTCTGTGTATTTTTTGTCGTCTTCTTCCTCTTTTCTTCTTTGAAGAGCATTTTTATATATTTCCCGTAATACGTATGCTTGTTCACGCCAAAGTTTTTCATAATATTCATCGGTGTATTCCTTGAATATGTATGAAATAACAGAGTGAGGATCACGCAAGATTAATTTTTTGCTTAAGGCATCTGTAAAGTCTTTAATTAGACTTTCGTCTCCATCTAGAGTATCAAGATATTTAATAAAATAACCTTCATCCACTATCACCGGTTTAAAAGATTTAAATGATATGTTTTTTGAAGTTTTGTATTTGTCTTGTATCTTAGAATTTATAACCGGCTGAATTCTCATTTTATCCCCTTTGAATTCATATGAGTGTGGCTTCTTAATAATAATATTTCAAATATTTTAATTTATCTTCTATTAGAGGCAAATTATTAATGAAAATTTACATTAATAATTAATGAGCTATATCTTGAAAAAAATAATTTATTTTTATTTAAGATTTCTCTTGATTATGATTTTTCTTTGATACAAAATTATTTTCGTTAGCTGATTTAATTAACAAAAAAGAGGATATATGGAGAATTTTTTTATAGGAATTTTTATTCTGCTTCTTAGCGGTGTTTTATCGTTTTTTATTAAAAACCAAGCTTGGAAAGTTAGATTTTTATCGTTAACTTCATTTATAGCTTTGTGTTTTACATTATTTGATGCAATTAAAACGTTTATTGCGGGAAAATTGGTCTATACATGTTCTTTTGGGGCAATTTTTCCTTCTTTAACTTTTTCGATGGATTACTTGAGTGCATTTTTTGTTGTCGTAATTTCTGTTATGTCTTTTATGGCAATGATATATGCTAATGGATATCTTAGACCATATATCTCAAACAAAAAAGATTTAAGTTCTCATTGTTTATTTTTACCGCTGCTTGTTGCTTCAATGCTTTTGGTTGTTGTAGCACAGAATGCTTTGATGTTTTTAATTGTTTGGGAATTGATGTCTTTATCATCATTTTTCCTTGTAATTTTTGAACATGAGAAAAAAGAAGTTATAAAAGCTGGAGTAAAATATTTGGTTTATATGCATGTAAGTGTGATATTTATCATTGCTGCTTTTGCGCTTTTATCAATTCAAGCTTCAAGCTTTGATTTTGCTCAATTTAGGTTAGCTCTTGAAAATAATGTTGCACTTGCAAATATTGTATTTATTCTTGCATTTATCGGATTTGGAATTAAAGCGGGATTTTTCCCGTTTCACAATTGGCTGCCTGATGCTCACCCTGCCGCACCAAGCCACGTTTCAGGCATGATGAGCGGCGTTATGATAAAAACAGGTATATATGGTATCTTAAGAGTTCTAACTTTTGTTTATCATCCTGAGGCTCAAATTGGATATTTTGTTTTGATTATATCTGTTATATCGGCCTTATACGGCGTGTTGTATGCTATAAGTCAGCATGATATAAAAAGACTTCTTGCATATCATAGTATTGAAAATATAGGTATAATCGGTATTGGTATCGGTATCGGTATGCTTGGTCTTTCATATAACTGCGCACCTGTTGCTATATTAGGTTTTGCAGGTGGTATTTTGCATATTTTAAATCACTCAATATTTAAAGAATTACTCTTTTTAGCCGCAGGGTCAGTTTATACAAAAACCCATACAAGGGATATTGAAATTTTGGGCGGATTAATTAAATCAATGCCAAAGACTGCAGTACTATTTTTGATTGCTTCGATTGCAATTTGCGGTTTACCTCCTTTTAATGGATTTGTCAGTGAATTTTTGATATATTTCGGCATGTTAAAAGGTCTTTTGATTAATAATATATCAATGTTTATTATATTAATATTATCTATAGCAGGGCTTGCTCTTGTTGGCACTATGGCGATATTATGTTTTACAAAAGCATTCAGCATCGTCTTTTTAGGTGAAGCAAGAAGTGAAAATGCTAAAAATGTTAAAGAAGATACAACTGTTTCATTTATATTACCAATGGTGATTTTGGCTGTATTTATCTTTTTAATCGGATTGTTTCCAAAGCAAGCATTTACTTTTATGTTATTGCCTGTTAGCGTTTATGTTGATGTTGCTGTGCCGGAAATTGTTCAGACAGCATACATAATGCAGATGGTATCAATTGTAGCTTTTGTTGTAGTTATTTCTTCTATTGTATTGTTTGCAATAAAGTATTTATTTAAAAATAAAAACGAAAAATATGTTACATGGGGCTGCGGTTATAATAAACCGACTTGCCGTATGCAATATAGTGCTTCATCTTATGCTTCACCTTTTATAAGCATGTTAACTCCTTTATTTAAAAAAGTGGTTGATGTTAAAAAGCCGAAAACAATTTTCCCATCGGATGCGCATTTTGAAATGCACATGGAAGATGTCGAAGAAGCATATTTCTTAAAACCACTTTTAAAATCGGTTGAAGCCTTCTTTGCTAAGTTTGAAAAAATTCAAAACGGAAATATACAGCAATATATTACATACGGACTTGTATTTCTTGCTTTGGCGTTGGTTTGCGTAGTTATATTAGGATAAAAAAATGGATAAAGTTACAATTTTGACAGTATTTAATATTTTAGTTCTTTTATTTATGCCGTTTATTGTAATTGGTGTAATTAAAAAAACAAAAGCTTTTTGGGCAGGAAGAAAAGGTGTATCGCTTTTTCAACCTTTGTATGACACTATAAGACTTTTTAAGAAAGATAGAACAATAAGTACTACAACATCTTGGATTTTTAATTTTGCTCCGGCTGTTGTATTTGCAACAACTTTAATTGCGGGACTTTTTGTTCCAATGCTTCAATGTTATTCAATAATTAATGTGCTTGGAGCTTTTATAATCTTTTCATACATACTGGGATTAGGAAAATTCTTTGCTTTAATTTCTGCTATGGATACAGGAAGCAGTTTTGAAGGAATGGGTGCAAGCAGAGAAGCTTCTTTTACAACAATTGTTGAACCTGCATTTTTTATAATTTTAGCTTCTTTGGCTGCGCTAAGCGGAAATTATACTTTTTCATCAATTGCAGACGCTGTAAAATCAAACGGATCATTTGGACTGTTAATTGTTATATTAGCTGTTGTATCTTTATTTGTAATGCTTCTTGTTGAATGTTCAAGAGTTCCTGTTGATGATCCTACAACACATCTTGAATTAACAATGATTCATGAGGTTATGATTTTAGATAATTCAGGAGCGGATTTAGCTTTATTAACTTGGGCAAACGGTATCAAAATGGTCATTTTAATGTCCTTGATAGCTAATCTTATAATTCCTTTGGGATATGGCTTATTAACAAGTGCTGGTTTATTTTTGCTTACTATGTTGATTTTAGCTGTTATATTAGGAACACTTGAATCTGCTATTGCAAGACTTAGAATGAGCCATGTTTTTGAATTTGTATTTGTTATGTCGTCTTTTGCGCTAATTGTTGCG
>CALUWL010000028.1 GCA_944324445.1 Candidatus Gastranaerophilales bacterium
CAAAGTAGTTAAAATTAATCGAGATGAAAAAAATATATTACTGGAAAACAATGAGACCATAAGCTATGATAAATTGGTTTTAGCACAAGGAGCTAACCCTTTTATTCCTGAATTTAAAGGAATGGATAAAAATAAAGTATTCAGCGTTAGAACATTGGATGACGCTGATAAAATAAAAGGTTATATTTCAAATAATGATGTTAAAAAAGCCGTGGTAATAGGCGGCGGTTTTATCGGAATTGAAATGGCAGAAAACCTTGTACATTTAGGTTTAGACACAACATTGGTTGAATTAAGTTCTCAAATATTGGCTCCGGTTGATATAGAAATCGCTAAAACAGCACAAAATGTTTTAATTGAAAACGGTGTCAATTTAATTTTAAACGATGGAGTTAAAGAATTTGATGATAATAAAATCATCTTAAATTCTAACAAGGAAGTTGATTTTGATATTATCATTATGGCAATAGGGGTAAAACCTGAAGTAAATCTTGCAAAAGAAGCAGGATTAAATGTTAATCGAGGAATTTTAGTAAATGAATACATGCAAACCAATGATGAAAACATTTATGCTGCAGGGGATAGTGTCGAAGTTAAAGATTTTATTGATAATTCAAATACTCTTATTCCGCTTGCAGGCCCTGCAAACAGACAAGGAAGAATTATAGCGGATAATATAAAAGGTCTTAAATCAGAATACAAAAAATCACAAGGAACATCGGTTGTAAAGATTTTTGATTTGACAGTAGCAAGCACGGGAAATAATGAAAAACAATTAAAACAAAAAAATATTCCATATTGGAAAACTTTTATATATTCCCGTTCACATGCTAGATACTATCCAGATTCAACCCAAGTTTTATATAAATTATTATTTAATAACGAAGGTAAAATTTTAGGTGCTCAAGCATCCGGTGAAGACGGCGCAGAAAAAAGAATAGATGTTATAAGCACAATTATGCGCAAAGAAGGTACCATTCAAGATATGATAGATAGCGAGCTTTGTTATGCTCCGCCGTATTCATCTGCTAAAGATGCGGTTAATATATTAGGAATGTGCGCTGATAATATCTTAAGAGGATTCTTAAAACCTGCGTTTTTTGAAGATATTGAAAATTCCTACCTAATTGACGTTCGCCCTGAAATATCTTATAAATTGGCTACAATTGAAAATTCTGTCAATATACCGATAAATGAAATAAGAAATAGAATAAATGAAATCCCTAAAGATAAAAAAGTAATTTTATTCTGCAACACAGGTCATACAAGTTATATAGCTTCAAGAATATTAATTCAAAACGGTTTTAATAATATCTATTCCCTTATGGGCGGTATAGAACTATATAAAGAATTAACAAAAAACTATAATAAAAAAATCAAAGAAAAAGTTTTTTAATCATAAGGCAAGTTGAAATTTGTTTAATGTTTTTCATTAACACCAAGCCCAAATAAAGCAAAATCATACTTAACAGGGTCGAATTCATCAAATTCTTTTAGTTTTTCGGTAAGTTCAATTGCGGATTTATAATCATTTGCTTTTCTTTTAAGAAGATTAAATTTTCTTGAAAGCCTTGCAACATGGGTATCTAGCGGTATTATAAGTTCACTTTTTGAAATAAAATCCCATAATCCAAAATCAACAACTCCATCTCGCACCATCCATCTTAAAAACATATTTATTCTTTTTAGGGCAGATTTATTTTCGGGTTTTGCAAACATAAAACAAAACCCTGTATTATTTGGGCAGCTTGAATTATTGTAAAAATAGTCAATTGCTCTTTTGATGCGGTTTTCTTTTTTGAAAAATAACTCAGCTAAAGAAGATTTATCCAAAATATAAAGCTTATTTAAAAGTCTTAATAATTCTATTAAATCAGTGCTTTTTATAAACCTATACACAAATTTTTCTAAATTATATTTTTTATAATCAGAAATTAAACTATAAGGGCAATCAGTTAATTTAAATATTTCATCCAGCTTTTTTATAAAAATATCGCGTCTGCCAAAAGCAAAAAGCGAAGAAATAAAAGCTGAAATTTCAATATCCTCTTTTGTTTGATATTTATGAGGAAATTGAATAGGGTCGTTTTTTATAAAATCTTTTGTTTCATATTTTTTAACCAAGTCATCTAAAAATTTTTTCATTTATTTAACCTTAATAAATTAAAATAGTCATTTAATAATTTTTTTCCTCTGTCTTCCATAAAACCGCCTTTAGCATTAATCTTATAATCGGAAAATTTATTTATATCAAAAGCTCCGCCAAAAGCACCGTATTTAAGGTCGTAAGAAGAAAAATATAGATTTTTAATTCTGGCATTAATAATAGCCCAAGCGCACATTGGGCAAGGCTCAAGCGTAACATACATACTGCAATCATCTAAACGCCAATTATTTAATTTTTTATTTGCCGAAATTAAAGCCAAGATTTCAGCATGCGAAACTACAAGATTATCTTTTTCCTTTTTATTTACTTCAACAGATAAAATTTCATTATTTCTCACTATAACAGCACCAACAGGAATATCTGAAACAACTTTTGAAGCATTTTCAAAAGCTAAGTCCATATATTTAGAATTATATTCATTGTACATAATCATCAAATTTTAAAGTAATTATAAATTCTTCATCACAATCCAGAGAAATTTCAATTTTTAATGCTTCAGCTAGACCCTTAACAATATATAATCCAAGACCTGTGCCTCTTGTTGTTCTTGTAAGTTTTGAATCTGCTCTTATAAATTTTTCGAAAAGTTTTGATTTAATTTCATCTGAAATTTTTTCACACCTATTTTTAATTGTTAAAACAGGTGCGCCATCAATATTTTTTGCAATAACTTCAATAGGTGCATTATCTTTATTATATTTTATTGCATTATCAAGAAGATTTATTATAATCTGTTCAAGTCTATATTCATCTGTCCACACATTTTTTAAGTCTTCTGAAATATCAGAATTAATAACTACATCTCTTGAACTTAAATATTCAATTGCTCGATTAATTGATTCAGATAAATCAACTTCATCCATATTAAATTTTAAGCTATAACTTTCAAGTTCGGGAATAACAAGCAAATCCTCAACCATACTTGATAAACGCTGAGCTTGTTGTTTTATTATTTGCAGAGATTTTACTTTTGTTTCATCATCTAATACAATATCTTGCCTCAATAGCCTTGAAGTATAGCCTATTATACTTGTTAGAGGAGTTCTAAATTCATGGCTTGTTGCATTTACGAGATTTTCTCTAAACTCATTTAACTTTTCAAGTTCCTTATTTTTCTTTCTTAAATCTTTATATGAAACGTTAATTTTATTTGCCATATAGTTGAATTCTTTTGCAAGAAATACGATTTCATGCGGAGTAAATACTCTTTTAATAAGGTGAATTTTTTTATCGTAGTTACCTTTTGAAATGGCGGTTATTCCTTTAAATAATTGTCTTATGTTGATATAAAGGTAATAAGTATATAGACTGACAATAAAAATAATAGAAAGAGCAGCTATGCAAAGAGATAAAATAATTCTGCATCTTGCTTTTATAATGGTTTTTGCTGTAACTTTCTTTGTCGTATCAACTACAACAAGCCATTGCGGATTTTTTAATTTATAATAAGCTTTTGGAGTATTTTTCTTTTTACCAAATAACCCTTTTTTAGAATCCTCTTTTAAAATTAAATCCGATACAACTTCTGTATTGGTTGAATTATCATCATTAGTTGCAAGAAGCTTTTTATTTTTATAATCAAAAATGTATATATTTCTTCCTTCGATATTTTCTTTACTTAAAAGTTTATCAATAATATTGATATTAATTTGTGCTAAAAGATAATAATTTTTGCCTTCATCTATTGGAGAAACAAGCGTCAATCTGCCATTTAGCACATTATATTGTTCTTTTGGAATTTTATTTTTTTCAATTATGTCCAGATTTTTAAACAACATTGACTTAGATTCGATTTCATCGAAATATTGAATTTTAGCCATTGTATTAGGTATATAATTAAAACCCGAAGCCATCTGATCCAGCTGAGCTTGCGATAAATTTACATAATTTTCAGTTGCTTCGCCTATAAATTGAGCAATCAAAGAAGTATTATTTGCAAGCTCATTTCTTACAGATTGCTGCGAAATATTAGAAATTATAATACCTATAGTAACAAACGGTATCAAAACCGCAACAACAAGAACTATTATAATTTGTTCTATAATTTTTAAACGTTTCATTTTTATTCCAATGACCCAAAAGGAGTCAATTTATACCCTACATTTACAACTGTATGCAAATATTTTGGAGTGCGAGTGTTTTGTTCAATTTTTTGCCTTAATCCGCCCACATGAACTCTTACCATTCGAACATCTTCATCTGACCCGTAACCCCAAACTTCATCCAACAGAGTTGCAAGACTTACAGGAGTATTTATGTGTTGCATCATACAATATAAAATTTCAAATTCAGTTGGGGTTAATTTTACCTTTTTATCTAAAATAACAGCTTCTAGACTTTCCGGTAAAATTTCTATATCGCCCGCCCTTAAAACTTCTTTATTATTTTGCTTTTGACCTGATTCTCCACGTCTTAAAAGTGCTCTTATTCTTAATAAGACTTCTTGAATTTCAAACGGTTTTACAAGATAATCATCAGCCCCGCAATCGAATCCTTCAGTCTTATCTTCAAGAGAACCTTTAGCAGTAAGCATCAAAATAGGAACATCCGATTTTGCAATTCTAATATTTTTACATACGTCATACCCATTCATTTTTGGCATCATAACGTCCAATAAAATTAAATCGTAATGATTTTCAAGCGCTTTCTTTAAACCTTCTTGACCGTCTTGAGCAGTATCAACCACATATCCGCTATGAGATATATCAAAAGCTAAAAGCTCCCGTATTTGTTTATCATCATCTACTATTAACAGTCTTTTATTTGTTTTTTGCATATTATTTTACAGCCTCTACATTCATAATCATATTTTCTTTTGAAACAATTTTTACTTTTGAACTTGCCTTAATTTCCTTATCATCAACACTTTTTGCCTGCCATAAGGAGTTATTAAATTCTATCAAACCAATTCCATCTATGGATAGAGTTTTTCCTATATCCTTTTTAACAACAGCAATTTGTCCTATATAATCTTTTAAAGCTTTTTCTTTCAGTAAATCTTTTTGTTCTTTATTTAAAATCATTTTAACCAAAAAACTTAAAACAAAAGAAAAAACAACAAAGGTCAAAAATTGGTACAAATAATTTTCAGGAAATTTAAAAGCAACAACTGAAGTAAATAAAAAAGCACCGGCTAGCACAAGTTTGAAAAAAGCTTTTTTATTTAAATCCCAAGCCAAAAATACTATACCAATAACTGCAAAAATTGTATACATAAATACCCTTTACCTACAGATAATTATATGTTTTTCAAAAAATAGTGTCAAACAACTTTTATCTTTTTTGAGTATTTTTTGCGCTGCCTTTTTTAACAAAATCAACAACAACAATCTCAGGTTTACAATTTAGGCGAACAGGCAGAACACTTGTTCCTAGGCCTCTTGTGATAATCATTTTATTGTGCGTATTTGTAATTAAGCCGCTTGCAAATTCGGAACCAAACTTCGATGGAACAAATAAAGGGGGAGTGAAAGGCAAAATAAATTGCCCGCCATGGGTATGACCCGCCAAAATTATTGATACTTCTTCCATGATATCATAATATATGTCAGGATTATGAGTTATAGCAATTCTAGGTGTCCTTGTTCTTGCAAAAGCTCTTTCAACATTAGGTTGACGAGTAGTTAAATCTTCGATACCAACTATATCAACATATCTTCTTTTTACAATAGTTCTTACTGCAGAATTAGATAAAACACTTATTCCGTTTGATTTTAAAATTGATGTAATTTCATTGCCGTTTGCCCACCAATCATGATTACCTAAGACGGTATATAAAGGAGCATTTATAAGATTAAGTTTTTGAGCAGCTATATTCATATCCATAGTATTTTTGTAATTATGACCGTTTGCAAAATCTCCGCCCATTAAAACTAAATCCGGCTGCTGCTTATTTGTTAACATTACAATCTTATCAAGTCTTTTATAGTCATGTTTTTTCAAATGAAAATCACTTAAAAAAACAATTCTAATACCTTGCATAAGATTATCTTCAATTTCATATTTTGTAACTTCAAGACTATTCGGCTCCACAAAAACGGAACGAAAAACGATGTATAAAATAAGTGCAACTAATACCATCATTTGTTTAGTCATAAAACAATTTTAACACTTAAGCAAAATAAAATACATATATGATTGAAAAATCAATAAAATTACGTATAATCAAAGTTATGATAAATCAAAAAATTCAAAAAAATATATTTTTAAATTATAGAATGGATGAAAATAATCCAAAATGGGAAGAAGCAATTACAAGATTATCTTCACTATCTCACAAACCTTTTGATATACGTTCTCCTTTTGATAGAGATAACACTAGAATATTGCATTCAAGCGCATACAGAAGATTAAAGCATAAAACACAAGTATTTTTTGCGACAAATAACGACCATGTATGTACAAGAATAGAACATGTTAATCACGTTGCAAGTATATCAAAAACAATATCAAAAGCGCTCGGCTTAAATGATTCATTGGTTGAAGCAATTGCTTTAGGTCATGACTTAGGACACAGCCCCTTCGGACACCATGGCGAAAGAATTATTGAAAAAATAATGGATAAAGAAGGTTTTCAAAAAAAATTCTGGCATGAAAAAAATTCTCTAAGATTTATTGATGTAATTGAAACTCTTCCGAATTACGAAGGCTTTAAAGAAAATCTTAATTTAACTTATGCAACAAGAGATGGTATTGTTTGTCATTGCGGAGAAGTAAACGAAAACAATATTAAACCCAGAGATGACTTTTTTGACCTTAATTTAATAATCAAAGGCAAACATATGCCATTTACTTACGAAGGGTGCGTTGTAAAAATTGCAGATAAAATCGCATATTTAGGACGCGATATAGAAGATGCATACAATTATAGATTTTTTGATAAAGAAGATATTTTAGCTCTAAAACAAATGGGGCAGGATGTTATGAAGAAAAAAGTTAAGTTTAAAGACATAAATACATCTGCTCTAATTCATGAGTTCATAACTAACCTTTGCCTTAATTCTTCGCCTGAAAACGGTTTAACGTTTTCTGATGAGCACTATAATATGATGAATAAAATCAAGAAATTTAACTACAAAAAAATATATTCAAACAAACGCTTTGAACCTTTTATGCAATATGCAACCCTTGTAATAAACACTATATATGATTTTTTAATGTATCATTATGACGGGTATAACACAATTAAAAAATTGACTAAATATTCAAAATTTTATCCGACTTCTACAATTGATTTTTCGGATTGGCTTATAAAATTTTCAAATATAGATGAAAAAACTCATAAGTTAAGAAAATACAGAAACAAAATAATATACGATATAGAAAACATAATGGATTTTAAACAGGCAATAATAGACTACATTTCAGGCATGAGCGATAATTACGCAATCAAAATCCACAATGAACTTATAGAATTTTAAGCAATTAATTTTATTTTTGTGTTTTTATATTGTTGCTATGGAAATAACCAAAATAAACACAATTAATTTTTCAAAAAAACTTGTTGCAAAAGCAAGCGTTATAAAAGCAGAAAAACCTACTGATTGTCAAATTTTCCTTCTCGAAAAAGGAAAGGACTGGAACTATTTTGGAAAACAAGGTAAAATCTGGCAAAAAGCAGAGTTTCTTCAACCTGTTGAAGCAGAACTCGAAAGCAAACGTAGCTATAATTTTTTTGATTCTAATATATATGTAATAGAAGATTCTAAAGGTAAATGCCTGGGCTATTGTGAAGTAGATACCGATGATAAAACTAAAGATATCTTAACAACAATAGAAACTAACCCAAGATATAAGGCAAGAAACAAAGAAAGAACAATAAAATACGTAGGTGAAACTTTGCTTGCATATCTGGCACAAAATACCAGAAATAAAGGAAAAAATATATTAAGCATACATAGCCCAACAAAAGAAGCGGAAAATTTTTACACTAAAAAGTGCGGTTTTAAAAAAACAGGTAAAACTTCAGGACTCGAAATAAGTAACGAAGCTTTTGATCAATTAATTAACCAAAATAGCGAACATACAAAAGGAAAAATACAGGTGGTAATATAAAATATGAAAATAAATACAGAAAACTTATCATTTCAAAAAAAACTCGTTGCTAAATGCAAAATAGGAAACGCTGGAAAAACCCATAGTGCTTCAATATACGAACTCGATAAAAAAGAAGATATAATGGAATTGCATAAAGCATACTTAAGCAGTTTATGGGATGATAATTTTTATCTTGAAGAATACACTGATGAATTTGAAAAACCGGATAAAAATCCTGAAGATAAATTTTATATTATAAAAGATGAAGCAGGAGATATAATTTGTATAAGCCTTTTAAATAAACAAAATCCTTCAGAAAACGCTGTTGAATATATTGAAACCGCTCCAAAAGTATCTTGCTACAATAACATAGATAGACCAATCAAATTTATCGGAGAAACTATGATAGCTTTTTTAGCTAAAATGACAAGAAAAGAAGGAAAAAACCTGTCAATTAAAGAAATTGCAGATAGACCCCTTACCAAAAACTTTTATTTCAAACATTGTCATTTTACCCCAAGAGGAGATAATGATGCCATTATGCCAAATGATAGCTTAAAAGATTTAGAAAATATGAATAAAAAGCACACAGGAAAAAAAGTAAAAATATTAGTTTAAATTATAGCTCATCGATTGCTTCTTTAGTGCATTCAAGTGCAACTTTAACTACATAATCCATATCATCTTTTTGAATAATTAAAGGCGGATTAAAGTAAATCACATCCCCTAAAGGTCTTAAAAGAACACCTTTTTTTAGTGCTTTTTTATAGATTTGATATCCTAACCTTAAATTTGAATTAAAAGGTTCTTTGCTGCTTTTATCTTTAACCAGTTCAATAGCATTAATTAAACCGATTGAGCGAACTTCACCCACATTTTTTAAATTAAGAAAACTTTGTTTTATTAAATTATTAAAATAAGGGCTAACTTCTTTTATATGTTTTTGTATTTCGCCTCTATCAAGAATATCCAATACAGCTAAAGCACAACTTGCACCCAAGGGGTTGCCTGAATAAGTGTGAGAGTGCATAAAAGCTTTACCTTTTAGATAATCATCATAAAAAGCATCATATATTTTATCAGTCGTAACAACCGCTGCCATCGGCATATAGCCGCCGGTTAATCCTTTTGAAAGACACATAATATCAGGAGAAGTATCTGCATGGTTAAACGCAAACATTTTGCCTGTTCTATAAAAACCTGTTGCAATTTCATCTGCAATTAAATGTACATTGTATTTATCGCAAATTGCCCTTAATTTTTTTAAATATAAAGCAGGATATATTTTCATTCCCGCAGACCCTTGCAATAAAGGTTCAACAAGGATTGCAGCCGTTTGATTTCCATATTTTTCAAATTGCTTTTCAGCGTCAATAAAACATTCGCAAGAACAATTATCTCTGTTTTTATTAAAAGGGCAGCGGAAGCAATCAGGCGCTTTAATTCTAATTACATCCATTAAAATAGGTTTATAAATTTTAGTATACAAATCACAAGCACCGACAGATAGCGCAGCAATTGTTTCACCATGGTAAGCGTCAGTTAATGCCATAAATCTTGTTTTATTAGAATGACCGGTTTGTTGAAAATATTGAAAACTCATCTTCATTGCCATTTCGATAGCAGATGAACCGTTATCAGAAAAATTAAACTTCTTTAAACCTTTAGGCAAAAGCTTTGCTAATCGCATGCAAAGGCTGATTATTCCTTTATGAGAAAAATTTGCAAAAATAACATGTTCTAATTTATCTGCTTGCTTTTTTAAAGAAGCGGAAATTTCAGGATTGCAATGTCCTAATAAATTGCACCACCAAGAACTTACCACATCTTTATAGCAATTTCCTTCTATATCGTATAAATTTATACCCTCAGCATGATCAATTACTATAGGGGGTAATTGTTCATAATCTTTCATTTGAGAGCATGGGTGCCAAATATAATTTAAATCTTCTTTTTGCCAATTTATGTTATTTTTCATAACATCATTTTAGCACTTTAAAAAAATTTTAATATTTTCCATAAATTAAAGCATTAATGGCTTCATCAGAATACCCTAATTTTTTAAGCCAATAAAGTACCTTGCAAGTGGGGTCATTAACAGCAGCCAAATCTTCATAAGAACCATCTCGTTTATGGGCGCCTACCGTATGAATTTCAGATGTGCCGTCATCATAAGTAACTGCTGTATTGCCTTCAATCGTATTCCAACTTAAATCCTTATTTATACTTTCAATAAAACCTGTATGATAGCCGCCATCTGCACGCTTATATGTAAATATCATGCCGGGATATATTAAACCGTTTCTTACGGCGTCTTTTCTTTCTTGCTCGGTCATATCGGTTATATCAATTGTTGCCTGTACATCAATTCCGGCTGCATCAAGAGCCGGCTGAACCTTTTTACCCCATACATCAGAGCTGCATGCAAATTGAGTACCTGTTAAACCTTGGCTCGTATTATTCAAATCTCCCGAATTTGCCATCATGGTTTTTAAATCATCAGCAGAAAGACCTAATTTATCGGCCGCTTTTGCATACATCAATTCAACCACATTACTTGTAAATACGGCACAATATGCTTTACCGTTGAATTTTTCATAATACCATTTATCGTAATATTCTTTTGTTTCAGGATCAGTAGCATAATCCATCATAAATTTAACAAGCTCAGATTCACGATATGCACAAGCTCTGCCATAAACTTCAGCATCTTCAAGTTCTTGTTCACGCTGGGTGTTAAGTTCTTGTTCTATTTGTTCTTTATCGCTTTCGTATTGATTGATTATTTGTTTTATTTCTTCTATTTCAGAATTAATTTCATCTATTTCATTATCAGGATGTTGAGCCTCATAATCAGCTATTTGACTTTCCAAATTTGTTTTTTCCGTATTTAAAATTTCTAAATTAGATTCTTCTTCTTCAAGTTCCTCTTGTTTTTGCGTTTTTTGAACTTCTAAAGTAGTTTTTTGAGATTCAAGCTGTTGTCTTAATTCATCAATATCAGCCTGCTGCTCGGTAAAAATAACAGGATCAGATAAATTATCAAGTTTTGTTTGGACTGCAATTAAATCATATTCTATGGTATGCAAATCACCTTGAAGACTTGAAATTGTACTTTCACATTCTGAAATAGCAGAGGTTTTATCATTTAAATCAGATATCATTTGACAATATTCAACATCCTGTGCTTTTATTTGTGCTTTTTCGTTATTTTTTTCAACAATTTGATTATTTGCCTCAGCTATTTTTTCATTAATTGAATTCAAATCATCTTCTTTGGAATAAGAAACCAAAGTTCCGTCAGGTTCTTTATAATTGCTTGCGTGAGTGTTTGGTTTAGATAAAGGTGTTCCAGAAGGAGCAACTTCTTCGGTCAAAATATCCTCAGGTGCCGTGCCTTTAGCTAAACCTTCTATTGAAGTTAAAAGATCATTTAGAGAAAGATTTTCTCCATTTCCATCTATTAAAGAAACCGTATTTAAATATTGCATTATTTCGTTGTTATCAAGTTCGCCATTTTTATCAGTATCCAACAAAGCTTGAATATTTTCATCTTGAAGAATAACTGATAACATATTATCTACAGCGCTCATTTCATCCTGCTGTTCACCATTTTGAATTGCATCATTAATTTCATCTTGAATTGTCTGAATGTCTTTTCCGCTAAATACAAGTAAATCTTCTAATTTATCCATTTCAATAAAAATATCTTCTTCGGATAAACCTGTTTCTTTTTGCAAATACTGTTTAAATTCATCCTCATAAGCCGAAATATCAAGATTTTGCGCACTTTTTTCTATTAATTTCTTTAATGCATCAGTGCTGGTCTTTGAAGGAACTGAAGAGAATTTCAATTTCCTTTGCGCTATTTCTGCTCTGAACTTTTCAGCAAGTGCTATAAAACTCATTTTTTACCTCAATATATACTTTATATATAAATAAAGTATATATCTTATATAAAATTGCCAAATTGTAATATTTCTTAATATTTAATTATTTATATTAAAATATACTTCTCTTAAAGTTTTTTTGCTTATATGTGTATATAATTGGGTTGTAACAATGCTGGAGTGCCCTAATAATTCCTGTACAACTCTTAAATCTGCGCCGTTTTCAAGTAAATGAGTTGCAAAACTGTGTCTTATTGTGTGAGGAGATATTTTTTTGTTAATTTTTTCTCCTTGTTTTCTTATGATTGAATATATTCTCTGTCTTGAAACCTTTTTTCCTTTTGAATTTAAAAAGAAATATTGACTGCTGTCAAATTTAAGAGCGATCAATTCACGCTTTTTTAAATATATATTTAAAATTCTGATACATTTTTGATTAATTGGAATTATTCGCTCTTTTGAACCTTTACCAAAAACTTTTATGATTTTTTGTTTAAAATCAACATTCTTTATTTCCAAATCAACAAGCTCACTTACTCTTATTCCTGCCGAATATAAAAGTTCAAAAACAGCATTTTCAAATTCGTTTAATCCTTCTTTTAAAATATTTTCAATTTCATTCGTTGTTAAAACCTTAGGCAGCCTTTTTGGTAATTTAGGCGAAGGAATTGACATAGCGGGATTTGTTTTTATATCTCTTTTAAAACAAAGATATTTAAAAAAACCTTTAATGGAAGCTATTTTTCTTGTAATTGTTGCAGGGTTGATTTCATTTCTTGCTAAAAATTTTGTATAATTTGAAAAATCTCTGCGTTTTATTTCGTTTAATTCAACATCAATTTGTGTTGTTTGCAAATAGTTAAAAAATGCAACTAAATCATTCTCATAAGCTAATAAAGTATTTTTAGATAATCCTCTTTCGATTTCAAGATAAGTAATATAATCTGAAATATGTTGAGAAATATTTTCAATATTTTCTATAGTTAAATCCATAATTTCTACTTATAGAGGCAATTTAATTGTAAATCTGGCTCCTTTACCTTTAACATTATCAGCAATTATTTTGCCGCCATGTTTTAAAATGATTTTATTTGCAATATATAAGCCGAGCCCTGCTCCGATATTAGCATATTTTTTAGCCGATGTATAATATTTTGCAAATATATTTTTTATTTCATCTTCTTTTATGCCTTCTCCATAATCCGTAATTGAAATTTGAATATCTTTATCTGTTCTATTTAATTCAATATCAATATCTTTAGAATTTTTACCATAAAACACAGCATTTGAAATTAAATTATTTAAAACTCTTTTCATCATAAAATAATCCAGAGGATAGGTGCAATTATCGACATTTGAATTGAAATTTAAAACTTTATTTCTGATTTTTAAAATACTTTGATTTTGAATAATAACTTCATTTATAAGCGCTGTTATATCGACAGGCTGAATAGATAAAACAAGTTCGCTTCCTTCAAATTTATGCGCGTCCAATAAATCAACGACAAGTTTTTTTAGGTCGCTGTTTGAAATTTTCAAGTTCTGAATAGCGTTTTTTTGAACATCTGTTAAATCACCAAAATTTCCGCTTAAAAATAAATCATAGGTGTTATCTTGAGCAATAATCGGGACTTTTAGGTCATGAGCCAGGCTTGAAATAAAGTCTTGTTTTAAATTTTGACTTTCTTTTTCGCGCTCAATATATTCATTAATCATAACATCTCTATCAAAAATGCTTTCTAAAAGTGCATTGGTGTTTCTTGAAAGTTGAATAGTAAGAGCATCAACCCCATCTTCGCAGCGAGATTTTAAATTCCCGTAACGAGCAGAGATTATAGTATTTAGGTAATTATATAAATATTTTGAAAGTCTATTGTGTTTTATTGTTAATTTTACAAGCTTTAAAATAACAATAAACGACATCAAAACAACAAACGCAACTATTAAAAGACCTGCTGAAAAAATTAACAGAGAGTTCATTTTTTTACCCCTTTCCTTTCAACATCTATTAATCTGATTGCTTCAATACAGCGTTGTTTTGAAGATAGTTCTTTTTGATTGGAAAAAATAACCAAAGCTTTTGCAATATTAATCAAAGCATCATCATATTCATTTAAAACATAATAACAAACCCCAAGATTAAAATATGCCTTCGGAAATTTTGGATTAATTTTAATAACAGTTTGGTAATTTTTTATTGATTCTTCGTATTTTTCTTGCGCGAAAAGACACACGCCACGATAATAATACCCATTTTCATCGTTTGGAAAATTGTAGAGTAATTTATCAATACTTCTTAGTGCAGAAATAAAATCAGCCTGCACAATTTTATTTTTTATTATTGCATAATACTCTTTTACAATTCCATCGTCCATAAATTCATTATAACAGAGAATTACATTATAATTTCAACATTTTCCTTAAAAATTTTTTCTTCAAAGTCAATATTATCTAAAATTTTATAAATTAAATTTTTATCAAAAGAAACAACAGATAAGACTCTGCCTCCCATAGAATAAAGTTTTTCATTTTCTTTTTTGACATTTGAAAAATATATTTTAGCGTTTTTATCATAGATGATATTATTAATCTCAATATTTTTTCTTGTCTTTAAAGGATAACCCCTGCTTGCCATTACAACACAGGTTGTTTCTTTATTAACTTCTTTTAATTGAACAAAATCGAGCATTTTGTTAGCCTGAGCAAAGAAAATTTCAAGCCAATCATTTTCAATATAATTTAATAAAACCTGCGTTTCAGGATCACCCAATCTAACATTATATTCAAGAACATATATATCATCTTTTGTAATTATAAGCCCCGAATACAATATAAAAGGGCAATTTATCTTTTCGGTTTTTAACATTTTATTTATTTTATTTTTGTATTTCTCGAGCTTAATATTATTCTCGCTGCCTATATAAACAGGGCAAATTGAAGCAAGCCCTCCTGTGTTTAAACCGTCATCATTTTGCTTAAAATCTTGGCATAAAGGCAAATGTATAAGATTTTGCCCATCCCAAAAAGAAAAAAGTGATACTTCATATCCAAACAATTTTTCTTCAATTAAACAAGTTTTTGATGCTTCTTGAAATTTTCCCGAAAGATAATTAAAGAGCTCATTTTTAACTTTGTTTTTATCTGAATTAATATAAACACCCTTGCCCAATGCAAGTCCGTCTGCCTTAATTACGGGGTTTTTAAAATAGCTTAAAAATTTATCTATATCTTTTTTAAATTTAATTTTTTTATAAGGAGCAGTTTTTATACCATATTTTTTCATCAATTTTTTAGCATAGAGCTTGGATGATTCCAATTTTGCAGTTTTTTTATTGGCTCCTATTATTTTGATATTTTGCTTTTTAAAAATATTACAAATACCCTCGCTTAAATATTTTTCAGAACCGACAATAGCAAGGTTAATATTTTTTTCTTTTGCTTTTAAGGCTAAATCAAAATAATCAACATATTCTATTTTTTCTCCCAGATGACAAAAGCCGTCGTTGCAATCTGCTAAATATAATTTATTTAAAAATTTTGAATTTGATATTTTTTCTGCTATACAATGTTCCCTTGCGCCTGAACCTATTACAAGGACATTTAAGGTAAGTAATTTTTCAATAATTCTGGGGTAATAGTAGTGTTCCAGTTTATGTATTTCATTTTCAAGCTTTTTTAATGACCACTTAGGATTAATTTTTAAGCTTTTTTGATAAATTATTTCACCCTCATCCACATCTTTAGTTGCATAATGAACAGTAATTCCCGATAGCTCATCATGGTTTACAAAGGCTTTTTTAATAGCGTTTAGACCTTTATATTTAGGCAAAATTGAAGGATGAATATTAATAAACACATTGCTTTTAATTATACTTTCATCCAAAATCCTATCAAAACCGGCCATTACAACTAAATCAAATTTTCTTGTTCTGAAAAAATCATCAAAGTCGCTAAATTTAAGATAATTTGCTTCTATATTAAGTTTTTGCGCTCTTTTAAAAACATTTGCATTTTCTCTATTGCAAATTAATTTAAAATTAATATCTTCTCTTTTTAATTTTTTAAAATATTTTATAATAGCTTCAAAATTAGACCCCTCGCCAGAGGCAAGTATTAAAACATTTTTCATTCTATTTCACCTAAAATAAAAGGATTGTGTTCACTAGAAAGCTCTAAAACCTTGTTAACATCAGCCTTTGCACAAATAATACAAAAACCGACACCCATATTAAATACTCTATAGCATTCATTTATTTCAATATTTTTCTTTAAAAATTCAAAAATTTCCTGACTTGGAATAGAATTATAATCTAATTTTAATTTTAAATTATTATTAATTGAACGTGATAAATTAGTATAAATTCCGCCGCCTGTGATATTTGCAGCCGATTTAATTAATTTTTTTTGATTTAAGCTATAAATTAAATCAGCATATATTTTAGTTGGCTTTAAGCATTTTTCAAACAGTTCATTATCTAATATTTTATTAGAATGCAATTTTCTAATTAAACTAAATCCGTTGGAATGTATTCCATTTGATGGATAAGCAACAATTATATCCCCTTTTATTACATTATTTTTATCTAATATATCTTCTTTTTTTGCTAATCCTACGATAAATCCTGCTATATCAAAATAATTTTCCTTAATAAGACAAGATAATTCAGAGATTTCTCCCCCTAAAAGAGAGCAATTATATTTATTTAAAACGATTTTTAAATTTTCTATCGTATTTTGAATAATATCACCCTCAAGATTATTTGATGCTATATAATCCAAAAAAAACATGGGTTTAGCGCCTGTTGTAATTAAATCATTTAAATTCATCGCAACAAGATCAGCTGCTATTGTTTCAGATAAACCTCTTTCAATTAAAGGAATTATTTTTGAACCTATACCGTCGCAGCAAGAAAAAAAACGATAATCTTTAAATAAATCTGATGAATATAAACCGGCAAAATTTTGCAAATTGTTCATTTTAAATTTATTTGAAATATTTTTTATTATTTCATCAGCCTTATCAATATCAACGCCGGAGGATTTATAATCATATTTAATTAATTCATTTTGAAACAATTGCTGCACCAATAATTTTTATCAAATACACTGTAAAAAAGCTCATCTGATATATATTTTATTGAATCGACTCCAAGCTTTTCTATTATTTCATTATCCTTCGATTTATATTTATATGCAAGAAGTTCATCTCGATTTGAAATATCAACTCCCCAATGACAAACATTTACAATTGGCGGCGAAAAGAGCCTAAAATGAACACTTTTCGCTCCTGCTGATTTTAACAACGAGGAAATTTTTTTAACGGTATGCCCTCTTACAATTGAATCATCCACGACAACAACATTTTTATTTTTTACTTTGTAGTCTATAATTGAATATTTATCATCAACCATATTCAACCTTGTTTTAGGTTTTTCGATAAAAGTTCTTAAAATATTTTTATTATTTTTAATTGCAAAAGAAAGTTTAATTTTTCTTTCTCTGCTATAACCAAAAGCACCCCAAAAACCTGAATTCATGACAGGAACAACAATGTCTGCTTGAATGTTATCATCTTTTGCTAATAACTCACCAAGCAAAATTCTTTTTTCTTTAACGTTTAAATCAAACACATTAGATTTTTTTGAAGCAAAATAAATTATTTCAAAAACACATTTTTTGGTATTATCATTTTGAGCTTTTTTGGAAAAACTGTATCCCCTTGAATTTATTTCAAGTCCTTGCCCATTTTTTAGTTCAATTTTTTTGATTACATTTTTATTATCCAAACAATCTTCGCTTAAAATACAATATTCATTTTCGGTTTCAACAAAGACCAAAGGACGATAAGAATATACATCTTTAAAGGCAAAAATCTTATCATTAAGTAAAATCAAAAGACTATAAGCCTTATCTTTAAAATCATTATTTAAAATATTTCTGATTTTATCCGGTGTCCAATTGGATAAATCGTCTCCGATTTTAAAAAAAAGCCATTTTAAAATTATTTCACTATCTGAATTTGTATCAAAATTATACCCAGCGTTTTGTAAAATATTTTTATATTTTAAGCTATCAAAAATGGTTCCGTTAAAACAAAGTGCAACATTAGAAAAATAATACGGTTGAGCGTTTTTTATATCAACACTGCCTACTGTAGCGTATCTTGTGTGTGCAATTGCTGCGTATGATTTTTTGTTAAAATTTGAAAAATTATCTTTAATTAATCCAAGCGCCGTTTTATTTTTAATTTTATTATCTTCAATGTATGCTATTCCACATGAATCCTGACCCCTATGCTGCAGAGCAGAAATTAAAAATATTAATTTATCAATTATATTTTCTTTTTTATTTTTTGCAAAAACCGCAGCAATACCGCATTCATGGTTTATTTTAGACATGATTATTTTTCCATTTCAGAATATAATTTATTTTGATAAATTTGATTAATTTGAGATAAATCAAACTCTAAATCTTCAAATTTTATTTTATCACCGAAATATCTGCCCAAATAAGAATAAGGAAAACTATTCTTATCGAGTTCGTTTGATATTACATTTTCTGAAATTAAAATATAACCTGAAGGATATTTTTTAAAATATAAATCGTTATTTGCTTTAATTTTAAAACCTATATTGTAAAACAAGGAATTTTTTAAAAGCGTTCCAATTATACCAAACTTGCCTACTGATTTTACAGCAGTAATCAGGTTTCTTTTGTGCAAAGAAAAAATAATTTCTTTTAATTTTGTTTCGTAATCAAAATCATTACTATTATTTTCCATTTCACCAAAATAATAAATATAATTATTTTCAAATATTTGCGGCTTAATTATATTTTTTTTATCTTCAGCACAGCCAAGCATAGCTATAGTAGCACAAGGGGGAATATAAGCCGTTTCATTTTCGTTATAAAAGGAAACATTTCCTGAAACAACAGGAATTTTAAATTCCCAAGAAAGTTTTTTAAGTTCATTTACAGTATCTAAAAAATCCGTTTGAACAATTTTTCTGTTGGGATTAGCAAAATTTAAACAATTTGTAATCCCTTTGGGTTCAAACCCAAAAGAAACAAGCTTTCTATATAAATATAAAAAGCTATTTTTAATTGCTTCTTTTGCACTTAAATCAACTGTGGTCTTTGCAGCTATTGCAATAAAAGAATTTGTTTCTTTTAAATATTGAATACCTATTGCATTTTCCTTTTGAGAAAAAGCTGTTCTTCCTTGGACTTCTTCATCAAATTGAGAATAAATATATTTTTTAGACACAAAATTTTCATCGTTTATTAAATCTAAAAAAGTTTCTTTAAGAGATTTAATTGTATCAATTTTGGTTATAGTTTTTTCTTCATATCTTTTTAAATCAAATAAATAAGGTTCACACAAAACATTTAACGGAATATCTGCAAGCAATTCATTTTTATAAAAAACTTTATAGGAATTGCCTTTTATGGTTTTTCCTATTATCGAATATTCAAGTTCATAATTTTCTGCTATTTTTTTAAAATCATTAAGTCCCTCTTTTTTAATTACAAAAGCCATTCTTTCCTGACTTTCAGATAACATCATTTGAATAGGAGTAATGTTTTCAAATTGACAATGAACTTTATCTAAATATAATTCAGCTCCGCAATTTCCTTTGTAGCATAGTTCCGATGTTGAACTTAATATGCCGCTTGCGCCTAAATCCTGACAGGCAATTGTTGTATTTAATTTATTTATTTCAAGCACAGCTTCAATCAACTTTTTTTTGGTATATGGATCACCTATTTGAACGCTTGTTCTGGATGAATTTTTATTTAAGATTTTAGAAGCAAAACTGGCTCCATCAAGCCCGTCTATACCTGTTTTTGAGCCGAGCAAAATAATTAAAGCGTCTTCTTTTGCCTTAGATAACATAATTTCATTATTTTTAACTAATCCTAAAGCCAAAACATTTACAATCGGAATATCCAAAAATCGTTCATCAAAAATTGTTTCCCCGCTTATAGTAGGAATTCCCACTGAATTACCGTATGTACTTATTCCTCTTGTAACTTCGGATAAATAATATTTTGTTTTATCTTGTTTTATTTTTCCAAATTTTAGAGAATTTAAAAGACAAACAGGATTAGCTCCAAGTGAAATAATATCTCTTATAATTCCGCCAACACCTGTCATTGAGCCTTGATAAGGTTCAATTGCGCAGGGATGATTGTGTGATTCCATTTTAAAAAATAAATTATAATTTTTTATTTGAATACATCCCGCGTTTTCATCTTCATAACTTTTATTTGTGTAAAAATTTTTCAAATATTTTTTTGAATGCATATAGCCGCAGTGCTCTGAATGCATTGCAGAAAACAAATATGTTTCAAAATCATTGGGTAATCTTTTTAATCTTTCAACAATATTTTGAAAAACCTTTTCATCAATATTTAACTTTTTATATAATTCCATAAAATTCTTTTTCTATAGTATCTTTTATAAATTCAAAAATTATTCTGCCGTTTTGAGGTTTGAAAGGAGTTATCATATTTCTTTCAGGATGAGGCATTAGTGCTAAAATATGCTTATTTTTATCATACAAGCCTGCTATATCATAACTTGAAGCATTAGGATTTACAGCATATTTTATAAGCTCATAGTCTTTTAATTTTTCAAAATCATCTATATAATATCTTCCCTGATGATTAGCTATTGGAAGTTTAAATTTTTTTCCCATAAATTCTAATTCAACATCATCACATATAAACCTGCCGCCTATATTTTCAAGCAACGCTCCTTTAACAAGCCCCGCTTCAGATAAAATTTGAAATCCGTTACATATTCCAAGGATAAACAGTTTTCTTTTTTTTAAATTTTCTATAATGCTTTTTATTACGGGTGTGAATTTTGCAATTCTTCCGCAAGATATATAATCGCCATAGCTAAACCCGCCGGGAAGAACTATTAAATCGTAATTATCTAAATTTTTGTCATTAGAATTTATTATGCAACAATCAAAACCAACTGTTTCAAGAGCTTCTTTTGTTTCATTTTCACAATTTGTACCAAAAAATTTCACAATAGCAGCTTTAATTTTTTGCATTTAGTTCCTCAAAGCTTTCTATTGAATATGTTTCTACAATAGGATTTATAAGAATATTTTCAATAAGTTCAATGATTTTTTCTTTTGCTTTTCCTATTGATTCGGATTTAACCTTGATTTCAAAAAACTTTCCTTTTTTTATATTAATATCATCAAAAATTTTGAGCCTTGAAGCGATTTTTTCTGCAAGCTCGCCTTCGGGGTCTTTGATTTCATCTTTTAATTTTGTTGAAATTTTAAACAAAAAATACTTCATAGATTAGTAATATCACAAAATATTAAGCTCGAAAAGACAATTTTTATATTTTTATGCAATAATGTTTTTAGCATATTTTAGGAAGTTTACAAACAATGAGACTGGATAATATTAAAACAGACAAGGCTTTTGAATACAGTTATCTTTTAAAAAGAATTTTTCCATATATAAGACCCGTAATGTTTAGAATTATAATTGCTTTTCTTTTGGCAATTCCTCTTGGGTTGTTGGATGGTGCTACGGCTTTTGTTTTAAAACCCTATATTGATGTTGTGGTTAACGGTCAAACCTATGAAATATGGAACTATACTTTAACAAGAGATTTTCTTGCAATGTGGATTCCGCCTGGAGTAGTTATTTTTGCAGGCGTGCAAGGTGTTTTAAGGTATTTGAATACTTATTTATCAGATTGGATTAGTTTAACAATAGCAAATTCGGTTAAAGTTGATTTATTTAAAAAACTAATATTTTTGGATTCAAAATTTTATGATGACAATTCATCAGGACTTGTTATTTCAAGATTTTTAAATGACCCTGATACAGCATCAAGACAGCTTATAAACAGCATTAAAACCCTTATAACATCTTTTACAAGCGCACTGGGGCTGATTTTTGTTTTGCTTTATAATTCATGGGAATTGGCAGTTGTCGGCGTAATTGTTCTTGTTTGCGCATTTTTACCTATGGCTTTTTTAAGAAAGAAAATTAAACAAGTTTCAAATAAATCTACCGTGGTAGGCGGTGATATAACAACTTCATTTAACGAAACATACAAAGGAAACAAGGTTATATCAGGCTACAACCTGCAAGATGATATATACATAAAAGTTAAAAAACTTATTAGAGAAACTTTCAGCTTGCAAATGTCTTTAACCAAAAGAACAGGCTGGTTATCTCCAATTATGTATATCATAGCAAGCATAGGTATAGCTTTTGTTATGCTTGTCGGAAACAATTTAATTATAAGCGGAAGATTGACCACAGGAAGCTTTGCAAGTTTTATAACTTCATTGCTGCTATTATATAAACCTGTTAAAACAATCGGACAAGATTTAACGAATATGCAAGGAATCTTTGTTGCAATTAACAGGGTCTTTGAATTATTTGATTTTAACAGCAGAATTATTGATTCAGGTAAAAAAGAACTCAATAAATCACCCGAAATTATTGAATTTAAAAATGTGCATTTTTCATACAATGAAGATAAAGAAATATTGCATAACATATCGTTTAATATAAGACACGGTCAAACTCTCGCAATTGTGGGTAATTCCGGCGGAGGGAAATCTACAATAGTAAACTTATTGCCAAGATTTTATGATATTAACGCCGGAGAAATTCTGTTTGATAAAACAAACATTAAAGATTTTACTTTAAGCTCTTTGAGAAATTCAATTTCTGAGGTTTTTCAGGATAATTTCTTATTCAAAGGTACAATAAAAGACAATATTTTAATAGGCAAAAAAGACGCAACAGATGAAGAAATTCAAAAAGTAATTAAAGCATCACACTTAGATGAATTTATTGCAACACTTGACAAGGGGCTTGATAGTGAAATAGGCGAAAACGGAGTTTCTTTATCAGGAGGGCAAAGACAAAGAATTGCAATCGCAAGAGCTATGATTAAAAATGCTCCTATTGTTGTATTAGATGAAGCTACAAGCGCACTTGATAATAAATCTGAAAAAATTGTTCAAAAGGCTCTTGATAACTTAATGCAAGATAAAACCGTATTTGTTATAGCTCATAGGCTTTCTACAATTTTCAATGCAGATAAAATCATTGTTGTAGATGACGGTAAAATTGTAGAAGAAGGCACACATGAAGAACTTATAAATATACCTGACGGCAAATACCGCAATTTATATAATATGCAATTTAAAAATCAAGAAAATTTAGTTGCCCAATAAACACTTGACAATTTTGGTTGATATATTATTATAGAAAGTGCGCAAAGGTTAATTTGCAAAACGCAAAGGGCGTTTAGCTCAGTTGGTAGAGCGCTTCCCTTACAAGGAAGATGTCGGGAGTTCGAGCCTCTCAACGCCCACCATTAAAAGACTTCTTTTGGAAGTCTTTTTTTATTGCGTTTCGAGGCTACCGCCTCTTCTGGCTTTTCTAAATTCTACGCCATAAAAGTGGCTTGAATTTTACGAAAACCTGCGCACACTTCACTTGTACGGCTCATTCTTCGCCTACAATTGAAGCGTCAACGCCCACCATTAAAAGACTTCTTT
>CALUWL010000029.1 GCA_944324445.1 Candidatus Gastranaerophilales bacterium
AACTTTATTTATTTTTGTTATTGCGGCTTTTATTTTTTCGTTTGCAGCAAGTATAATATCACCTGTTAAAATTAATTCTTCGTTGATTTGTATGCATTTTTTTTCAAATTCTATTAATTTAACTACACATAAGGCGGTTAAAATAATTTCAAAAAATATTACTATTATAAAAACAAAATCTAGCATTAATGTATTATAATATATATAGTTAAAAAACTCTATACTCGATAAGGATTATAATGAATTTTAAAACCGCCGTCATATTGCAGGGTAAGATTTATAAATTTTTGGAAAAACTTGGTTTAGAGGACAAATTTTCTCTTGATTCTTTTATTGACTGCAACATGCCAGATGTCTTATCAAGATTGCAGACTTATTCTAAAGATGCAAAAATAGCAGTATCAGGCACCAATGGCAAAAAAACTGTTGTTAATTTAATTAATTCGATATTTTCTGAAAACGAAAAAAGCTTTATAACTAATGTTTCAAAATTAGGGAAAAGATATCCCGTTTTAACTTCTATAATTCTCGATTTAGCTCGAACTTTTGAGGTTTTTGGTAATGATTTTGAAAAAGATTATTACGTAATGGCGATGGATGAATTTGAACTTGGCGGATATTTTAATTCGATGAAGTTTGATTATTTAATTTTAAATAATCTTTTTAGTGACCAAAGAGATTACTGTCCTTTAGAAGAAAAGAGGGAAAAAATAAGAGAGGCGCTTGTTTTAAATTCTAAAACAAATTTGATAATTAATGCTGATGATCCAATGTTTTATAAAATAGATGATATTAAAAGCGAAATTTTATTAAATAAAAAAAGAAATAAGTTTTTCTTTGGTTTTGAAAAAATAGAATATGGTGATTCAAGCGAAAAATATATTCAATATAATGATATATTAAGATGTCCGATTTGCGGCTGCAAATTGGATTATAAAAAAAGATTTTATTCTCATTTGGGTCAATATGATTGCGAATGCGGTTTTAAACGTCCAAAACTTGATATAAGCGCTAATGCTAAAGTATTTTATGATTATATATTTTTGGATGTTTTTTATAATGGGAATAAATATGTATTCAGGCTTCCTTTTGGCGGGGTTTATAATGCATATAATGCTCTTGCTGCAATTTCTTTAGCTTTTTATTTGGGTATAGAGCGAAAAATAATAACTTCCGCTTTTGATAATTATTCAAATCTTCATGCCAGAGATGAAATAATAAAATACAAAGAAAGAAATGTTAAAATAAAGGTAATAAAAAATTCAACTGCTCTAAGCGAGGCTACAAGAGAGTTGTACGGAAATAAAAATTCAAAAGCAGTTTTTTGTCTTAATGATGATAATTTAGATGGTATTGATACGAGTTGGATTTGGGGAGCAAATTTGGACTCTGTTAAAAATTTTGAAAATAAGGTTTATGTGTGTGCCAATCGTTTTGATGATATGGCTTTAAGGTTGAAATACGCTGGAGTTAACCCTTGTTTAATTGTTATGGATAATTCAATTAAAAATACAATAAAATCTTGTTATTGGGATACAGAAGAAGATGAAAATATAATAATTTTTGCAACACCTTCTGTTTTAGATGAAATCTATCGAACTTTAAAATGATAGAAAATATTGCAATAAATTCAAAAAAAGTATAATATAATAAAATCAACTATCCAGTGTAATGATATCTAAAAGTTTCTTGCCTCGGTGGTCTGATAATTTACAAAAAAATAAGGAGACCTTAAAATGTACCAAGATCAAACTCTAGTGTGTGAAGATTGCGGAAAGGAATTCGTATTCACCGCAGGGGAACAAGAGTTTTATGCTCAAAAAGGACTTGTTAACACTCCAAAGAGATGTCCCGAATGCCGCAAGGCACGCAGAAAAAAATCCAGAAGAAAAATGTATGATGCGACTTGTTCGCAATGCGGCGCGGAAACAAAAGTTCCTTTTAAACCAATTGAAGGCAAAGAAATTTATTGCAAAGAATGTTACGCAAAAAGACAAGAAGTTTAAAAACAGGGCGAGAACGCCCTGTTTTTATTATTTGTTAAAAAATTGCAAAATTTTCTCTTTAAGTTTATTATATATACATTATCAAATTAAAAGGGAAAATAATGTCTTCCGGTGAATCGGTAATTTCTGACAGTGAAAATATAATAGAAGCAACAGAAGAAAATAAAATAAGGATAGATAACACGAAGTTAAAAGCTGTTATCAGGGCTTTTATAGCAAATATCGGAATAGCGCTTGTTAAATTTATTTGTTTTTTATTTTCAAAAAGTTCTGCTATGTTAGCTGAAGCAATTCATAGCGGAGTTGATTCGTTTAACAGTATTTGTCTTTTAGTCGGTATTAAAAGAGGTTCTCGTCCTGCTGATAAGGAACATCCTTTTGGGTATGGTTTAGAAGCTAATGTTTGGGCGATGTTTGCTGCCTTATTGATGCTGGGTGGTACGTTTGTTGCTATTTTTCACGGTATAGATAAATTTTTTAATCCTCACGGAGCAGATGAACTTTTAAAAAATTATAATTATATAGCTGTGGCTCTTATAATTAGTATGTTTTTTGAGGCTTGGGCAGTTTCAAGCGCTACAAATGCAGTTTTAGATGAAGCTCAGGTAGTTGAAAAAAATTTATTTAAAAAATTTATTATTTCTCTTAAATATATAAGAAAAGTTCAAAGTCCGACTACAAAATTTGTTTGGTATGAAGATACAGCTGCTTTTTCAGGTGTTGTTATAGCTCTTGTTGCATTATCAGTTTCAAAATTTATTATGCCAATAGAATATGCTTATATTCCTGATGCAGTTGCTTCAATAATAATCGGTATAATTTTATTTTGTCTTGCAATATATTTAATCAGAAATAATGTAAGTAGTTTAACGGTGCAATCTGCTCAACCGAGAGTTGAAGAAATTATAAGAAATATTGCAGGCACAATCCACGGTATAAGCAACGTTGTTGAATTAAAAACAATGGATTTAGGAACTTCGGGACTTGTTATTAATATGACAATTGAAGTTGATCCTGAAACACAAATGAAAGACGCTGATGACATTGCACAGATGTTGGAGCGCAAAATTAAAAGCTATGTGAAAAATGTTAATCATGTAACCATTGAGCTTCAAGCGCATGATGAAGAAGATAACTGGGAAGAAAAGTTTGAAAAATTAATAAAAGAAGGCGAAAAAATAGGCACAATAGATAGCCATGAAGCAACAATGCTATCTAATTTCTTTTCTTTTGCAAATACTGTAGTTAAAGAAATCATGGTGCCAAGAACTGAAATTTGCTTTGTAAATGCTAATCAAACCATTGATGAATTGTCGGAAATTATAATATCATCGGGTCATACAAGAATTCCGATGTATGAAGATAATATAGATAATTTGGTTGGCGTAATAAATGCTAAAGATGTTTTAAAGATTATAAAAAATAATAATGTTGATGATAATTTTTCAATTAAATCTTTGGCAAGAGATATTTTGATTGTTCCTGAAAATAAGTTTATAAGTGATTTATTATCTGATTTTACATCTTCTAAAAATCAAATAGCTGCTGTAGTAGATGAACACGGCGGCATTGCCGGAATTGTTACAATAGAAGATATAATTGAAGAAATAGTTGGTGAAATTTATGATGAGTTTGATAAAATTGAAACTCCTGAAATAGTTAAAATTGAAGATAATATACTAAGTGTTTCATCAAAAGCAAGTATAGAAGATATAAATGAACGCTTTGATCTTGATATACCCGAAGAAGATTTTCAAACAATAGGCGGTTATGTTTTCGGGCTTTTAGGAAGAGAACCTGAAATAGGCGATGTTGTTGAAGATAAAAATATAACATATACTATATTAGAGCTTGACGGCATTAAAATTACCAGAATAAAAATGCAAAAAAGTACACCTTTTGTTGATAAAAATGAAAAAAATGATGAGATAACAGAGGAAAAATAATGAAATTAACTGTTTTGGGTCCGGGGTGTTGGGGGCTTACAATTGCAAAGTTGTTAAATAATAATTTTGAAGATATTGTTGTTTGGGGTAGAAGCCAAGATTTAACTCCAATGCTTATAAATGAAAAAAGAGTTGAAAAACCCCTTCAAATTCAATTGGATAAAAAAGTACAGATAACTTCTGACTTAAAAGAAGCACTAAATGGAGCTGATATTATTCTTCTTGTTGTTGCAACATCGGGTATAAGAGCTGTTGCAGAGCAAATTAAACAAGTTGGTCTAAAAGAAAATCAAATCCTAGTCAATTTATCAAAAGGTCTTGAATTACCTTCTTTAAAAAGAATGTCTGAAGTTGTGCTTGAGGTTTTGCCTGACATTAAATTTGCGGTTTTATCGGGTCCTACTCTTGCAAGAGAAATAATTGAAGGACATCCTACTCTTGCAACTGTGGCATCATCTGATATGGAAGTTGCTAAAAGGGCGCAAGAATTGTTAAATGTTCCTTCAAAATTCAGACTTTATGCTAATTCTGATGTAATAGGAGTTGAATTGGGCGGAAGTTTGAAAAATGTTATAGCTATCGCATCCGGTTTTGCAAGTGCTATGGGTTTAGGGGATAATCTGAGAGGTTCTCTTTTAACCCGCGGAATGGCAGAAATGGTCAGAGTCGGGGTTGCACTTGGCGCTAAAGCTCAAACGCTGTACGGTTTATCGGGTATGGGAGATTTGATTGCAACTGCTTCAAGCCCTTATTCAAGAAACTATACCGTAGGTGCTATGCTTGCAAAAGGTAAAAAAATTGATGATATATTATCTGAATTGGGTTCAGTTGCAGAAGGTGTTAAAACTTCAAAAGCGCTATGCGAACTTGCAGATAAATTAGGAATTGATGTTCCTGTTTCAAACGCTATATATGAAGCGGTTTACACTGATATTACACCAAAAGAAATTTTAGATAAATTGATGAATAGAAAACTAAAGGAAGAAGATTAGATGAAAAAAATTTTTTCATTAATTGCTTTATTTTTTGTGTTTGGATTGAGTTCATCTGCTTTTCAAGAGGTTTTAGAAGGTTCTAAAGTTTGTTTTGATAAAAAAACAGGCTCATATAGTCCATACACTGATGGCTGTTTTGTGTTAAATAAGAAAACAAATTCAGGCACGGCAAGTTTTAGTGAATATTATGACGATAATAACAATCTTTTTTATATGCCTTCATCTAATTATGAATTTTTTGCTGGTGATAAATTTATCGGATTTAATAATGAAGAATTGAAATTTTATGAAATAAAAGATAAAAATTCAAGACTTTTATCAAAAGATGAGGTGCAGAATATTTTTCCTGATTATGAAATAATCTTAATTTCTGAATTTAACAGAAACAAGAAATATGTATTAAAAAATTCTTTATTTAAATCAAGAAAAATTCTTCTTTTGAATGATACAAACAGAACTTTTCATAAGTTTTTTATATATCCTGAAAGCTCAAGAAATGCCCTTGATAAAAATTCAAAAGAAGGAATGATAAAATCTTTAATTACGGTCTACGGCAAGAAAAATGTTCGCTTGAAACACTTTGGCGGAGATGAATTTGAAGTTGTTGTTCGATAATATCTTGAAAAAATACTTATTTTGTGTTATAATACAGTGTTTTTAAAGGAAGGTGCATAGTGTCTATAGTTCAACTTCTTGCTCGTCAGAATTTAATTTTAAGAAAGAATAATCTGCAGCTGCAGCTTTTGCAAAATAGTGCTGCAAAAAGAAATATGTTAAATAATCTTTCTTTTGGCAATGGTTTAAATCTTGAAAATATAAGCGCACGTGAATGCGCTCTTGATTTAGATTCTATTTGTGCAAATACTGAACTTATGGCAATTAATGCTGAATTGGGCGCTCTAAATTCTTTTTCAAATAAATTTGATTATTTTGCTTAATAATCTAAAAGCTCATCAAAAGAATCTATTTTCTTTTGTTCTCCTGTGGAAAGATTTTTTAAGCTGTAGAAATTTTTTTCAATTTCATCTTCACCCAGTATTATTGCATATTTTGCTATTTTAGAGGCTTTTTCCAATTGTTTTGCAAATTTTCTTTTTTGCAGGTCAAATTCTGTGCTTTTATTGTTTTCTCTTAATTTTTGAACAAGTTTCATAGCTTCTTTTGTGTTATTTGAAACTACAAAAAAGTCTGTTTTAGATGGAGTTATTTTATCTACAAGCGTATAAAGCCTTTCAACTCCCATAGCAAAACCAACGGCAGGTGTTGAAGTTCCGCCCAGCATTTCAACAAGTCCATCGTATCTGCCGCCGCCGCAAACTGCGCTTTGAGAACCGAGCGCTTCGCTTTTTATTTCAAAAACCGTGCGGTTATAATAGTCCAATCCTCTTACAAGCATTTTATTGATTGTATATTTGATATTTAATTCATCAAGATATTTTTTAAGTTCATCAAAATGTTCCCTGCACTCATCACAGATATAATCTTTTAAAATTACTTCTTTTATTTCGTCTTTTTCAAAGATTTTTTTGCAGTTTTCGTTTTTACAATCTAAAATTCTTAAAGGATTTTTTTCATAGCGCATTTTGCAATCATCGCATAAGTTTTCTAAATGCGGGGCAAGTATTTCTTTTATGGAATTTTTGTAATCATTTTTGCATTTAGGGCAGCCCAGAGTATTTAATTCAACCGTTAAATCAGCTAACCCTAAAGATTTAAGAAAATTAACAGCAGTAATTATGACTTCAGTGTCTGCTGTTGCGTCTTTTATTCCGAAAAGCTCAACTCCTGCTTGATGAAATTGTCTTTGGCGCCCTGCCTGCGGTCTTTCGTATCTGAACATAGGACCAAAGTACCAGAATTTTTGAGGCGGACTTTGGCGAGACATATTGTGTTCTATATAGCTTCTTACCACGCCTGCAGTGTTTTCGGGGCGAAGAGTAATTGAGGTTTCGTTTTTTTCTATTCCGCCGACTGAAAAAGTATACATTTCTTTATTTACTATATCTGTTGAATCGCCGACTCCTCTATTAAAAAGTTCGGTTGCTTCAAAAATCGGAGTTTTGATTTCTTCAAAACCTGCATTTTGAAAAACTGTTTTGGCATTTTCAAAAATCCATTGCCAAGTTGCTATTTCTTCACCAAATATATCTTTTGTTCCACGTTGAGCTTTTATCATACTTTTTCCTTAAAAATTACATTTTAATTGTACTATAAAAATTTATTTTGTTTCCAAGTACGAATCAAGCGTTTTTTTAAAAAATTGCAAATCTTTTAAAGCCAGTGTTTTTAAGGTTTTATCTATGTCTGATATTAAATCTTCTCTGCTTTTGAGGTGTCCGAAATCAAACAGGTCTTTTGCTTCAACATTTAATGCAATACATAGTTTTTCAAGATTTTCTTTTTTTGGTAGTTGCTCGCCTGTTTCTAATTTACTTATATTGTTTAAAGATTCCATTCCGACAAGCTCGGCTAATTGTTGTTGGCTTAAACCCGCCTTTTTTCTGAGTTCTTTTAAACGTTTTCCGAATTTTACCGTCAGTTTCATTTTTGCCTCTATTTAAATAATAAAAAGGAGTTTAGTTTGATTAAATAAATTATTAATGCAAATATTGACATAAAATTCCTATTAGTATTACAATATAATCAAAAATTACCCTTATTAATAATAATTTTGATAATAAATTTATATTTAAAATATGAATTATGATACAGGAGAAGTAATGAAAAAAGGTTTTACATTGGCTGAGATTATGATAGTTTTGGCAGTAATTGGAGTTCTAACCGCCATATTATTGCCTGTTGCAATAAATTCAACACCTAATGAAAATGTCATGAAATTTAAAAAGGGTCATAATGCACTATTGAGCGCTATAAGAGAGCTTGTTAATTCTGATAAATATTATTTAGACGGAGATTTAGGCAAAAAACCAGATGGCAGTTATGTTCTTTCTTCGTCGTATTTTTGTGATACATTGGCAGAGATAATTAATACAAAAGAAAAAAATTGTGATAAACTTTCCGAAGTTGATACAGATGCTACTAATCATTTTATTGATGTTGGTGGTGATAATGATGATATGCACGGCGTATCAAATATACCACTAAAGTATGCATTTGATAATGCATGTGAATATTACAACCCAGGCAAAATCAACGAATTGGTGACATCAGATGATATCGTATATTATCAAACTTGGCCAAATACGCCATTTGGACAAAATACTCCTAGTGGTGTAGATTGTGCAGATATAGCAGAAAATTGCGATAAACCAATTTTTTATAGAAAAACTCCCAAAGGGTTTTTAAAAAATTATACAGTAATTTGTATGGATATTGATGGGGTGCCAGAAGATGCGGATGATGATAATTGTGTAAATGAATGTCCATTTGGTTATGGTATTAGAGTAGATGGTAAAGTATCACTCGGTGCAAGGGCTCAAGAGTGGCTTCAAAAATCAATTCAAAAAGGTGATTAAAATGACTAAAAAAGAAAAAATAATTGCAATTTGTTTTACAATATCATTTTTTATGGTAATTATTTCATCTATTTATACAGCAAACCTAAATAAACCTGATGGATACGAATTTAAGATAGTAAAGCTATTTAAAAACTTATAGTGTTGAATTTTTTCTTAAATAACTTTCTATAAATCCATCAATTTCGCCGTTCATAACGCTTTCAACATTTGCTGTTTCGTAATTTGTTCTGTGGTCTTTAACCATTTTATAAGGGTGAAAAACATAAGAGCGGATTTGTGAGCCGAAATTAACATCCATAGCTTCCCCTTTTATATCCCCTAATTTTTTTTCGTGTTCTGCTTGTTTAATTGCAAGGAGTTTTGAAGCAAGCATTTGAAGCGCTGTTTCTTTATTTTGTAATTGAGAGCGTTGTTGCTGGCATTTAACTACTATTCCCGTTGGGATGTGTTTTATTCTGACTGCCGTTTCAACCTTATTCACGTTTTGCCCGCCGGCGCCGCCTGAGCGCATAGTGTCAATTTCAAGGTCTTCAGGGCGAAGTTCGATCTCTGTTTCAAAATTTTCGATAACGGGCGAAACTTCAAGAGAAGCAAAGCTTGTTTGCCTTTTGCCGTTTGCATTAAACGGCGAAATTCTAACTAATCTATGAACCCCCTTTTCAGCTTTAGCATATCCATAGGCATAAAGTCCCAAAACCTTTATTGTTGCGGATTTAATCCCTGCTTCTTCTCCATCGGATTTATCAAGAAGTTCTGTAGTGTAGCCTTTTAATTGCGCCCATCTAAGATACATTCTAAGAAGCATATCTGCCCAATCTTGAGCATCAACCCCGCCTGCTCCGGAGTTAATTGTTAAAATGGCGTCTGATTTATCATATTCTCCGTTTAGCATATTTTCAAGGTCAAATTTATCAAATTCTTTTTCAAGATTTTTTAAATTATTTAATGATTCTTCTAAAAGGCTTATGTCGTTAAGTTCTATGGCAACTTGCGAATCATCTAAAATGTTTTTCCAAGATGAAATTTTATCTAATTTTGTTTTGATTTCTTTTTGTTCTTTGAGAAGATTTGATGCTTCTTTTTGATTTTGCCAGATGTTTTCATCTTTTAATTTTGAAGCGAGTTCTTGAAGTTTTTTTTCAAGTTTTTCTTTGTCAAAGACACCTTTCTATGGAGCAAAATCTCTCATTCAGGGTGTTGATTTTTTGTTTTATTTCATCTTGGATAAAGTTTTCTGTCATGGCTATATTTTACTATAAAAGTTTTGCTATATAAAAGTTTTTTGATAAAATAAGCATGGTCTGAATATAGTGAGGTTAGATATGAATTGCACAGCTGAAATTGAAAAAATTAAATCAATGATAAGAGATGTTCCTGATTTTCCAAAAAAAGGAATTTTATTTCGTGATATAACAACCTTAATTAAAGACAAGGAAGCTCTTAGAACAACAATTGATGTTTTATATGAAATTTTTAAAGATAAAAAAATAGATTATGTTGCAGGGATTGAATCACGTGGTTTTATATTTGGTATGCCTCTTGCGTATAAGCTAAATTGCGGTTTTGTTCCTATAAGAAAACCCAACAAATTGCCATGTGAAGTAATTTCTCAAGAATATGAACTTGAATACGGAACAGATAAAATTGAAGTTCATAAAGATGCCTTCAAAAAGGGAGATAGAGTTTTAATTGTTGACGATCTTCTTGCAACAGGCGGAACTGCAGCGGCTGCTGTCAGCTTAGTTTCAAAAATGGCTGATGTAGCTGGGGTTGCTTTTGTAATTGAACTTGAAGATTTAAAAGGCAGAAATAAACTTCCAAAGGATGTTGAAGTTGTTTCTTTAGCAAAATATTAATTTTAAAAAACATATATTTTTAAAAACTAAACCTTAGGGTTTAGTTTTTTTGTTAATTTACATCTTTTGATTGATGATGTAGCTACAATAATTAGTCTATATTATGTATGTGAAGGTTTAAATTTAGTACAATAAATTTACTTTCATAATTTATGTGATGGTAAGAATAAGTTATAGGACTTTAGGGGATGACACAAGGCATAGCTTCCAGCATGCAATTGACGCTTATGCGTTTGAATTCTATAGAAAGTAATTTTACAGCACTTCAAGGAATTTCAGATAAATTGAATGCTGTAGAAAATACTAATGTGTCAAATGTAGAAAATAAAGATTTTAAAACAATTTTGGATGAAAAATTATCAAAAGATAATAAAGAAGTTAAAAACCTTCCCGAGTTGGATAAAGAGACAATTTCAGATGTTGTTGAGCCTGAAAAAAAAGAAGCAGTTAACTTAAAATCAAAAATTGACCTTAAGGCTCAAATGACTGATATTGATGAGATTGTGGATACTTTTTCTTCTAAATACAATATCGATGGAGATTTTATTAAAGCAATAATTAAACAAGAATCAGGATTTAATCCGAATGCAACAAGCAAAAAAGGCGCAATGGGTTTAATGCAGCTTATGCCTGCTACTGCAAAAAGCCTTGGAGTTATAAATGCTTATAATCCTTGGGAAAACGTGGAAGGCGGAGTTAAGTATTTAAAAGGGCTTATGGATAGATTTAATAACGATGAAAAACTTGCATTAGCTGCTTATAACGCAGGTCCTAATGCTGTTAAAAAATATGGCGGAATACCGCCTTATAAAGAAACTCAAAATTATGTTAATTCAATTATGTCTGCATACAACAAAATAAAAGAGGCAAAATTATGATAACGAGAGGAATTGGTACAGTTGCAAAAGGTATGCAGGCGTTAATAGATTTTGAAGATGTTACCGCTCATAATCTTGCAAACGTTACTACAACAGGTTTTAAAAGAACAAACATAACTTTTCAAGATGTTATGCAATCTCAAGTTCAAGCTAAAAATGCCCAAGGAAATTATAAAAATGTGGGTTCTTTGAGTATGGGTGCAAGAACGGATAGAACATATATTGATTTTTCTCAAGGAGGTCTGCAAGAAACCGGTTATAAATTAGATGTTGCTATTCAAGGGGACGGTTTTTTTAAGGTAAGACATCAGGATGTCCCTGATAATGCGCCTTATGATGATAGCAACTATTATTATCAAAGAGTAGGTAATTTTGCTCTTACAACGGACAATTATTTGGTAAATAAAGATGGCGACTATATTATGGACGTTAATGACCGCAGAATTAGAATAACAAGAGATCCTGAAACAAATGATTTAAATGAAATGAATAGACTTGATTTAACTCAGGATTTGATAATCGGTGAAAACGGGCAGATTGAATTGTTAAATCATAACTATAGAGCTTTTTTGCAGAAAATTCAAGTTGTGGATTTTGCGGATAAAACGAAAATTTCAGGAATTGGGGAAGGAAAATATCTTCCAATTTATGGTCAAGACCCCGGAAGATTTGTTAAAAATGACGGTACATATAGCTTGCAGCAAGGTATGCTTGAGATGTCTAATGCCAATACAATCGTTGAAATGCTTAATTCGATTAACGTTTCAAGAGGTTATGAATCTATGAGTACGATTTTAAGGCAAGAAAGCGAATCTTTGCAGCAGGCAATCAGCTTAGGTAATATTTCATCAAGGTAAAGGAGTATATATTAAATGTTAAGAGCGCTAACAACAGCAGCAACGGGTATGATAGCTCAACAAAATAACTTAGATGTTATTTCAAACAACATTGCAAACTTATCAACTTACGGATATAAAAAAGTTAGAGCAGAATTCAAGGATTTATTAAGCCAAATTCATAGAACAGCCGGGGCTCAAATGGGTCAAGGAACTTATCAGCCGGTTGGTATTGAGGTTGGTTTGGGTGTTAAAACTGCTGCAACAACAAGAATTTTTACAACCGGAACACTTCAATCAACGGATAGACAGCTGGATATGGCAATAGCTGGCGATGGCTTTTTTCAAATCACTTTGGATGATGGTTCTTTAGCTTACACAAGGGACGGTTCTTGGCAGATGGATTCAAACGGTCAATTGGTAACTTCAGACGGTTATCAGCTTCAGCCGCCTATAACAATTCCGGTTAATGCAAAGGAAATAACTGTTTCGCAAGCGGGTATAGTTTCTTGTACAACAGGAACAAATTCCGAGCAAACTCAATTAGGTCAAATTCAGCTCGTTAAATTTCAAAACCCCTCGGGGCTTATGGCAATAGGACACAATTTATATCGTGAAACCCAAGCTTCAGGAACTCCTTTGCAAGGAACAGCAGGTGAAGAAGGTTACGGAACAATCGAACAAGGCTTTATAGAAGGTTCTAACGTTCAGACTGTTGAAGAATTAATCGGATTGATTAAAACGGAACGTGCTTATGAATCTAATTCAAAAGTAATTACAGCAAGTTCTGACATATTACAGCAAACAAACCAAATAGTTTAAGGTATAAATAATGAAAAAAGCAGTTGAAAAGTTAATATTTTCTTTGTGTTTTGTTCTTTTTGGACAGGCTGCTTTTTGTTATACTTTAACAAATGAACAATTAACAAAAATTATTAATCAAAATGTTTCAAATGAGATTAAAAATTCTGTAATAAAATATTCAAACGATTACAAGATAAATATTTCAGGTATTCCAAGAGATGTTATTCAAACAAACGAAGCAGTTTGTCCTAAAATTGAAATATTATCTCAAAATTCAAGATTTCAACCTAATTTATATAAAAGAGTTGTTATAAAAGATTCAAAAAATAATATTATAAAAGCTTTTCCGATAAATGTTCAAACTCTTGTATATAAGAATGTCTTGGTTGCTTCAAGCATAATTCCTTACAATAGTGAAATAAATTCTAAAAATACCGTTCTTGAAAGAAGAGAAATTTCAAGATATTTGGATAAAACTTTAAGTGATAATTCAAAAGGTTTTGTTTCTTGCAGAAATTATTCAAAAGGAAGCATTATTTTATCGGATTCAATTAAACAAAAAGCACTTGTTTTAAAAGATTCGTATGTAGATATAATATTTCTTTCAAATAATGGTTTAAAAATAACTTTGCAAGGTAAAGCCTTGAAAGAGGGTGGAATGGGCGATACTATTCTTGTTCGTTCAAATAAATATAACAAAATATATAATGCAACAGTAAGTTCTTCAAATGAAGTAACAGTAAGGATATAGGGATGATGAAAAAGTTAGCTTTAACATTGATTATATTTTCAACTTTAGCGGCGGGAGCTGAGAGCCTTTTTTCTTTGAATGCTTCTCAAAACGCCGTAATTGAGCCTAGAGCTTTGTATTCTTCAGTTAGGGCAAGAGGCGTTGGGGATTTGGTTTCAATCGTGATAGATGAAGCCCCAAGTATGTCTGATTCAGGGACGTATTCAACATCAAAATCAAGTTCATTAGCTGAAAATTTTACAAATGCGCTTAATACTATATTTAAAACAAGCCTAAAAGGCGCATTGGATGGAACAAACGGTACGTTGGACGTTTCAGGTGCTACTCAAATGACAAGAAGTATGGTTTTAACCGATACCGTTGTAGCGCAGGTTGTGCAGGTTTTACCAAACGGAAATCTTCTTGTGCAGGGTAAAAAAAGCTTAGTTAATCAAAATGAAAGAATTGATTTAATAATTTCAGGGATAGTTGATCCTAAATGGATTAATCAATCCGGAGAAATTCTATCCAGCCAGGTTGCAAATCTTCAATTTGCAATGAACGGAGCAGGAACAGTATCTCGTGGTCAAAACGAAGGTATCTTGGATAGAGCAATCAGGACAATATTCTAAAAATAGGATGATAATAATGAAAACGAAAAAAAGAATAGCTTTTTTGCTTTTAACGGTTATGATGTTTTTTATACCTGTAACTCAAGTAAGCGCAATAACAGAGCAGACTTTAAGAATTAAAGATATAACTCATGTTAAAGGCATTAGAGAAAATCAGGTTGTAGGCTATGGTCTTGTTGTCGGTCTGCAAAACACAGGTGATAACTCTCGTCATACTCAAATGACAAGCCAACAGATGTTACTTGCTTTGGGTACTGTAATTGACCAATCAAACTATATTCAAAAGGGTACAACCGCTGCAGTTATTGTTACAGCTACAATTCCACCTTTTGCAAAGGAAGGTGATAAATTAGATGTTACTGTTTCTGCAATGGCAGATGCAAAAAGCTTATCCGGCGGTGTTCTAGTTCAAACACAATTAAGAGCGCCAAACGGTGAAATCGTTGCAGTTGCCCAAGGTCCTGTAACAGTAGGCGGTATAAGAGCTTCTCAAGGCGGCGCCAGTGCTTCAAAAGGCGTAACAACAACAGGTAGAGTGCCAAACGGGGCAATTGTTGAACGTGATATATTATCATCAATCGGAGATGAAACAACGCTTACTTTGCTTTTGGATAAGGCTGATTATACTATGGCAAGCAGAATTTCAAAAACAATTTCAACAAGAGTCGCTCCTGCAAGAGCGTTGGATGGCGGTGCGGTGGAAGTTACCATTCCTCAAAGATACAGAAATGATAGAGTTACGTTTTTATCGTTAATCGAAAATCAAATAGTAGGTGCAGTAAGTGAAAAGGCCAAAGTTGTTGTAAATGAAAGAACCGGCACAATAGTTATAGGCGGAAACACAAGATTAATGCCTGCTGCAGTTGCTCATGGCGGAATAACGGTTACTATAACAGCAGAAAATACAGTGTCGCAGCCAAATGCTTTTGCAGGCGGGAACACAGCCGTTGTTCAAAATGCTCAAATTGAAATAACGGAAAAACAAGGCTCTTTAATTCAAATGGAGGCTAATTCAAGCTTATCGGATTTAGTTAGTGCATTGAATAATATAGGTGTTAGCCCTATGGATTTGATTGCAATTTTGCAGGCTCTATCAACAGCAGGCAGCTTGCAAGCTGAATTGGAGGTTATTTAGATGAATAATTATGTTGGAAACATAGGAACAAGTTATATGCAAAACAGTTCCGATTTAGCTGAAATTGAAAATATTAAACGAGGAGCAAAAACAGAAAAAGAACAATTAAAGCAGGTTGCAAAAGAATTTGAATCTATCTTTGTTGCAAAAATGCTTAATGAAATGGAAAAAACGGTAGATAGAGAAGGTTCTTTGTTTCAAGAATCAAAATATATGGATAATTTGAAATCGTTTATGTATAACGATATAGCCCGCACAATTGCAAATGATCCGAAATCAAGTATCGGAATTGCTAAACAAATGTATACACAATTGGAAAAAACGGTTAAAGGATAAAAAATAGTGGATATAAATAATAATTCAAACATTAGTTCTCTTGTTTCTTCATCGATTTCAAAATTAAATTTAAACACTGCAACGCGAGCATTTGAAACCGCTAAAAGTGAGTTAGATAATAAAGATGAAGTAATTGAAGATACTAAAGCGCAAGATATATCTTTAATTGATGATACTAAGATAAAAAATAAAATTGATGTTGATGAAATACAAAAATATGCTGAACTAATGGGAGAAAAATTAACCGTTGATGACATAAACTATGGTATAATGTATGGCAGAAGTGTTATTGCCGACTACAGTGCTTAAAAATAGGATGAAATTATGATTTATAGTGAAGTTTTTGAGGCTTATAAAGAGTTAGAGGAAAATTTAACTCAAAAGAAAGAAGCCATAATTAAAAAAGATTTAGAAAAACTTAACAGTTTGGATGAGAATTTAAAAGTTTTAGTAGAAAAAATAAATAAATTTGACCTAAAAAATTCTCCAAATACCTTTAGTGATGAGCAAAAAGCGGAATTAAGGCAATTAGGTGAAAAGATAAAAGTTATTGAAGAAAATAACGAAATATTAATAAAACACTCTTTAGGTGTTATAAATGGTCTATTATCTGGCATATTAAATATAGCGCAATCCGAAATGAATTCTTATAATTCAAAAGGAATGAGCTATAGCGATGATGAGAGTTTAGATATATCATCAATCACGGAAGAAGCATAATTAAAAGGATTTATTATTATGTCGCTAAATCAAAGCATGAATATTACATTGGGCTCTATGAAAAACAACCAGTATGCGCTTACTGTTGTTGCCCAAAATATTGCAAATGTTAATGTTGATGGTTATCACCGTCAAAAGGTTAATTTTGTAACTAATGAATATACAACAAAATGCCAAAATGTAATTGAAACAATTAAAGGCATGAATGGCGCAAGTATTTCATCCTTAACAAATTATATAGATGAAGGGGCGCTAAATGATTTAATTGGAAAAAATTCTGATGCCTCATATTATAACACTTTAGTTGATGCTTTAGGTGATTTGGAAGATATAGCGGATGACCTTGGAGATAATGGTTTAAATGCTCTTTTAAATGACTTTTTTACAGCAAGTGCTAATCTTGAAAAATATCCTACTGATATGGCAATAAGACAGCAATATGTTCTTGCTGCTCAAAGTGTTGCTGAAAAATTTAACGATATAGCAAAAAGATATGATGATGTTCAAGAGGATAAATTTCAAACGGTAGAGATGGATGTGAGCAACATTAATTCGCTTTTGGCGAAATTGGCTTCTGCTAATGAGGCTCACGTAAGAAATAACCAAAGCACTGAAACGCAGGCAAATATTAACGCTATTTTAGAAGAATTATCCAACTATATGGATATTACAACCGATAAAAACGATAACGGTACAGTTAATCTTTATATTGGCGGAATTGCAGTTGTACAGGGTAATGAACAAAAATATACCCTTAATGCTGAATTTGATTCTACTAATCCCGATGAAGCAGTTAAATTTTCTTTGCAATCAATTGAAAATCCTGATTATATAATTGAAAACGGTATAAACGATTCTTTTAAATCAGGCTCACTAAAAGCATATATTGAATTTTTGAATGGTTCAGGCGCCTCTTTTGCAAATATAAATGATATGAAAAGTGCGCTAGATAGTGCTGCAGAGGCTTTTGCAAATGCTTTAAATAATGTTCAAACTTATGATGACGGCAACGTTTTTGCTGCTTCAATTACAACTGATGCTGACGGTAATTTAATTCTTGAAAAAGCTACAAACCCTATGTTTACAACAAGCGACGGTTCAGGTAAATTCAGCGCTTCAAATATTCAAGTTAATGCTGCAATAGTTGATAATCCTTTTCTTGTTGCTGCTGCAAGAATAGATTTATCAGACTACACTGATGAAACAGGAGCCGTTGATCCTAATTGGATTAAGGCAATCGGAAATTCTGATAATGCTGTTGAAATAACTGCCTTGCAAAATGCTAAAATATGCAGTTATGGCGGCGGGGCAAATAATTGTACTTTATCTCAATTTTTAATTAATAATGCTGCAAAAAACGGTTCTGATTTAGCCGGTATTGAAGGTAAAGCAGAAACAGCTCAAGGGCTTGCAGATAATGCAGTTACGAATTATGCAAATTTAGTCGGTGTTAATTTAGATGAAGAATTAGCTGATATGATAAGATATCAAAGAGCTTATGAGGCTTCTGCCAAGTTATTTTCAACAATTAATGACCTTATAGGTACAATAATCGGTATGGTATAAGAATAAAAAAGGATTTTTATTATGCGTGTTTCAACTTCCGTAATGTCAAATTTGGTAACAAATTCTATGAGCAATGCCTATAATAATTACGCTAATATTATAGCTAAAATTGCTTCTAATAAAAATTTTACCAAAGTTTCAGAAAACGTTGTTGATGCAACAAGAGTTTTAAAATTAAATGATCAATTGGCAAAATTGAATGAATATCAAAGTAATATCACCCATGCAACAAATGAGATGAATCTTGCTTATGATACTTTAGCAAATGTAACTGAAGAATTAAGCGCAATAAATTCTTTGATAGTTGAAGCAGCAAACGCTACAACAACTCCTGATTCTGCTAAGGCAATAGCAGCAGAAATTAAACAAAGAGTTGCAACAATAAGCGATCAGATGAATGTAAAATATATGGATAATTATATATTTTCAGGCACCTACACAGAGCAGCAGCCCTATGTAACTAATGACACCGGTGAGATAATCTATGAAGGCAGCTCAGAAAAAGCCGGCGATAGAAATTTAACTATTTCAGAAGATACCGTTTTTGCATATAATTTTACGGGTGAAGCAATATTTGGCGAGCAAGACGGCGTTAATGATTTCTTTTCTCAAATGAGAGATTTGGATAATCTATTAAATGCTGATACATTAGATTATGACGCTATAAGAGAAAAATTAAGCGTTTTGGATTCTGCAACAAGAGGAATTACTCTTGCTAACGGTCAAATTTCATCTAAGGTTTCAAAGCTCGAATCAACCCAAGAGATAAATAATGATACAATTACTTCCTTAACTGAAAAAAAAGTTGATTTGGAAGAAGTCGATATAACTAAAGCAGCAACAGAACTTGCAAGCGCTCAAACTGCCCTGCAAGCAAGTTATCAAATAGGTGTGGCGGTGCTTGGAAGCGTTTCGCTGCTTGATTATATATAAAAACAAATTTAAAACTTACCATTATCCTCTTAAGAATATTAAGAGGCTTTTTTTATATTTACATTATAAATCTTTAGGTGTATTTTTCCATAAAAATCATCTAAACGGACTACATTTTTTTAAATTCTTCAATTGAATATATAAATGCTTCAACAAGTTCTTTTGAATATTTTTTATTTGCATTTTGTTTGATTTCTTCAATTGCTTCATCTATTGTGTATGCTTTTCTGTATGGTCTGTATGAAATCATAGCAAAATAACTATCTGTAATAAGAATAATTTGAGAAGTGGTTGGAATTTCTTCTCCTTTTTTGTTATTTGGATAACCTGTTCCGTCCCAGTTTTCGTGGTGGTGTTCGATAATTGGAATGATATTTGAAACAGAGCTTATTGGTTTTAAAATTTCTTGTGCCCCTACTATCGGGTGTTTTTGAATTTCGTCTTTTTCTTTTTGGTTAAGCGGAGCAGGTTTTTTCAAAAGCTCTTTTGGCATCATAGTGTTTCCGATGTCATATAAAAGCATTGCAATTTTAAGCTTATCAATATCTGCTTTAGATAAATTCATTCTTTTAGCTATTAAAGTTGCAAGAGTAACTTTGTTTTTGGTGCTTCCTTCTTGATATAGAGGAAAATACGATTTAGAAATTGAATCAACTATGCTAAATAGCATTTCTTGGGTTGATGTTCCCGAGGAATCGTTTTGTTTAAGTTGAAGTTTTTCGATTAAATCGGAAGCAACTTTTTTGTTGAATGGTATTCTGTGCTGAGTTAAAATATCAACAAACGCATCAATTGCAATATCTTGCCAAGATGTCATATTGTCGGTATCAGCGAGTGTTACTTGATTTCTTCCTTTTTGTTTTGATGAATACATTGCCTTATCGCACATTTCAAACAATTCATCAATGTTGGTTGTTTGTTCTATGAAGCTTGCAACACCTAAAGATGCTGTAATGCCGCCTTCTAAGCCTTCAATTTCTGCTGATTCAATAGATGTTCTTATACGTTCTGCTGCTGCAATTCCGCCTTTGGCATCAATTCCGGGTAAAATTATGAAAAATTCTTCACCCCCGAAGCGAGACGGAATATCTACGCTCCTTGCGTTTTTTATTATGACGTTTGCAATTGTTGCTATTGCTTTATCTCCCATGGAGTGTCCATAGGTGTCATTTATTTTTTTCAAATGGTCAAGGTCAAGCCCGATTAAACAGAAAGGCTGCTTTGTTCTAAGAGAACGAGTTGCTTCTCTGTGCAGAGCATCTTCAAAAAATCTTCTGTTGAAAAGATTAGTTAAATGGTCAGTTACTGCTTGTTTTTTAACTGTTTCAAAAAGGTTTGCAATTGTAATAGCCAGTTCAATTTGTCTTGCGAAAAGATTTAAAAAGCTTAATTCATCATCTTTTAGTTCTTTTCTTGGTGAAAATACCGATAAAAATCCGCTGAATTGGTCTTTAACCGAAATTGGGAATATGATTATTGTTTTAACATTGTTGCTTTCTGTGTATTTTTTAAGGGTTTCTTCGTCTATATTGGGAATATTTTCTTCAATAAAATCTTTTAAACTTACATAATAACTTATTTCTTTGTTTTTTACGGCGTTTTCTATTATTCCGTTTTCCTTTGGATAAAGTTTGAAATCGTAGATGTTTTCATTTGTAAGGTCAGACATCTTAGTTGAAAAATCATTTTCAAGATATGTTCTAAGAGCATAACAAGGACCTTTTTCATCATATTGTTTTTGAGCAATAAAGCTGTAGATATAGCCGAATTCACCGTATAAACTTGATACAATTGTCTCAAGCACGCTGGATAGGGGTCTTGAGGAATTCATCATATCCCAAACCTGCTCTAAGGTTAAAAGGGTTTGATTGGCAAGACGAAGTTCCTCTGTTCTTTGAGCAATTTCGCGTTCAAGAACAATGTTTCTTTGATAAACCTCGTAAACATCTCTTGTTTCTTCGGCTATTTGACTTTCGACATCTTTAAGCTTTTTTGCCGATTGTGATATCCAATCTAATATTCCCATGGTTTGATTATAACTCAATAATTTGCCAAATGTAAAGAAAATAGTTTAAATTGTTGATTAATAAACCGCTCAATCATAGTATGCTGTTTATGGTTAAGTTAGAATATGGGACTTATTGTATGGTTATAGAAGAAATTTTAGAGCTCGCAGTATCAAAGAAAGCAAGTGATATACATATATCGGCAAATTTACCTCCGGTGCTTAGAATAGACGGAAAATTATTTAGAACTAATTTGCCTGTTTTATCTCCTGATGATGTTGAAACAATTATTTTTCCTATATTGTCGAATGATCAAAGACGTGAATTAGAACAAAATTGGGAATTAGATTTTGGTTACGGGTTGCATGGTGTCGGCCGTTTTCGTGTGAATGTTTATCGTGATAAAGGTTCTTACGCTGCAGCATTCAGAACAATTAATTCGACCCCTCCTAATTTCGACGATTTGGGTTTACCTGAAGTAATGAAGAAAGTTGCAGAACGTCCGAGAGGCTTGATTCTTGTAACCGGTCCTACTGGTTCAGGTAAATCAACAACTCTTGCTGCGATGATTGATTATATTAATTCTACAAGAGTAGAACATGTTTTAACAATTGAAGATCCTATCGAATTTATTCATCAAAGTAAAAAATGTGTTATTCACCAACGTGAATTAGGTCAGGATACAAAATCTGTTGCAAATGCGCTAAAATCAGCCTTGCGTGAAGATCCTGATGTTATATTGGTCGGCGAAATGAGAGATCTTGAAACAATGCGCCTTGCACTTACCGCAGCAGAAACAGGGCACCTTGTATTGGGCACTTTGCATACTTCAAGCGCTTCTCAAACTATAGATAGAATTGTGGATATTTTTCCGGAAGTACAACAGCAACAAATCAGATTGCAGCTTTCAATAAGCCTTGTTGCGGTATTTTCACAGTGCTTACTTCCAAAGCTTCAGCCTAACGGAACTAAAAAAGGTCGTGTAATGGCTCAAGAAATTATGATAGTAAATTCTGCTATTGCAAACTTAATTCGTGAACAAAAAACCGCTCAAATATATTCTGCTATTCAGACAGGTACCGGTATGGGCATGCAGACATTGGATATGTGTTTAAAGGATTTGGTAAATAAAAAACTGGTTGATCCTATGGATGCTATTACTAAGTCGCAAAGGCCGGATGAATTTAAACGTTCAATCGGAATGATTGACAGCGGACATAGTTTCATTTAATTGTTAAGAATCTATAAAATAAATAAAATTAATATTTGTAAAAATTTATATTCCTGTTAGAATAGTTACATAAGTTAAAATTAATTAGAATGTCCTCGATTTGGGACATTCTATTAATAAGAAGATATTAAAGATTTTAACCCCCAAGAAAGGTAGCAGATAATGGGAATTAAAGGTAAAAACGACAAAATGGTAGTTCTTGCTTGTGAAGATTGCAAAGAAAGAAATTACACAACAACAAAAAATAAAAAAACTAACAAAGAAAGAATGGAATTGAACAAGTATTGTCCTACTTGTAAAAAACATACCGTTCACAAAGAAACAAAATAAAAGTACGCTAAATCAGCGTCCTTAGTTCAGTTGGTAGAACGTCGGTCTCCAAAACCGGATGTCGAGGGTTCGAGTCCTTCAGGGCGCGATTTATATAAAAAACGGAAAGTAAAATATGGCACCTGTTGAAAAAAACGTATCAAATAAAGATTATAAAGAAATGTTGACAACATACTTTAAGGGCGTAAAAGCTGAATGGTCAAAGGTTTCTTGGCCCACTCGCAAGCAAGTTATTGTTGAAACGGGTGTTGTGCTTGCTGTTGTTATATTTTTTACTTTGGTTGTTTATTTTATGGATATTATTTTTAAAGCACTTTTGGGTCTAATTAAGTAAAGGTTGAAAAATGGCAGAAAAAGAAAATGAAATTCAAAATTCCGTTAACGACGAAGTTAATGAAAACGTTGAAGAAAGCATCTATATAAGCAAAGAACCTACTCATAACGTTGAAAAAGCTCCAAAGAAAAGATGGTATGTTGTTCATACTTATTCTGGTTATGAAAACAAGGTTAAAGTTAACCTTGAAAAACGTATTGAATATATGAACATGGGTGAAAAAATCTTTAGAATTGAAGTTCCTCAAAAGACAATCACTCAGGTTCGTGCCGGAAAGAAAACTAAAAAAGAAGAAAAAATCTTCCCCGGTTATGTTTTAGTTGAAATGATAATGGATGATGATTCTTGGTATGTTGTTAGACATACTGCAGGGGTTACAAAATTTGTCGGAACTGCTAAAAAACCGATTCCTGCTAAAGACTCTGAAATTAAAAAGATTATTCACAGAGGTCAACAAACGACTGCTAAAATTGAACTTGACGTTAAAGTCGGTGATAAAGTACGTATTGTATCAGGACCTTTTGCAGAATTTATCGGAGATATAACAGAAGTTTATCCTGATAAATCTAAATTAAGAGCTATGGTGTCTATATTTGGTCGTGAGACACCTGTAGAGTTAGAATACAAACAAATTCAAAAAGTATAATGTGCAAATAGTGGAAGGGTTAAAAACCCGTAAGTACCACGAAAGGAGAATAAAATGGCACCAAAATCAAACAAAAAAATCACCGGTAAAATTAAATTACAAATTGAAGCC
>CALUWL010000030.1 GCA_944324445.1 Candidatus Gastranaerophilales bacterium
CTTTCTTTTTGAAGAGGTGAAATTTCTCTCATAATATTCTCCTTTATACTTTATTAGTTTAATTATCTCATAAAAAAAAGAGGGTTAAAAATTGTAAAGAAAAGTTACAAATTTTTTCATTGGCATATCAATATTTTTGGCGTAAATGACTTTATATTTGTATACGGTTTTTAAGGAGTTAAAGATGAATCAAGTTCAATTGCAGCAATCAGGTAGAATTAACACTAATTATCAATCACCGGCTTTTAGAGCACAGCAAAATGCTCAGACAAATCCTGTTGAAACAAAGAAAAACGGTAACAAGCAAATAAGAAATGCTTTAATTGCACTTGGTACTATTGCAGCTGCTAGTGTTGCAATTGCAAAAAGAAAAGATATAAGTGCAGCCCTAAAAGGATTATCGGGCAAGATTAAAACTAAGACGGGTGATATTGCTCAAAGTATTAAGGATAAAGCAGCTCAAAAAGCTGAACAAGCCGCGCAAACAGCGACAAGTGATGCTAAAAAACTTCCTATGTTTGATTCTAAAAATATAAAACCGGGTAAATATCTAGATAGTAACGGATGTCTTGTTGTTGTTGATAACGCAGGAACCGGTATTGTTCAATTTAGCGATGATGTTTTTCAAGTAACAAGAGAAGGTGCTCAAAAAATATATGATGCAGCTGAATTTAGAAAAACACCTTTTGCTGAAGGTGAAACAATTCAAAAATTAATTGGAGATGGAAATAAACCATCGAATGGTACTAAGCTTTTGCAAAGCGGTGCTTCTTCAGCAAAAGGTATTGATGCTTCAGATGTTAATAAATTAGATAAAGGAGCGTCTCCAACTGCTAAATTATTAGATGATGGAGTAGCTGCTTCTAAAGTATCTGAACCTGATAATGTTGTAAATCTTGCAAAAGTAAGAGTTCAAAAACGAGCTCAGGTTATGAAAAATAAAGCAGAGGCTTTGCAATTGTTGGAAAGCATGACAAAAAGCGGTGATAAAAAAGGTATTAGAAATAAAATTGCAAAATTGATACATCCTGATAAATTAGAAGCTGCACTTCGTGAAGGCGTAATTACTCAAAAGGAATTTTCTGAATTAGAAGGCATAATGGCAAGTGCAAATGTAATAACAAATAATTTAGGAAAAGCGGCATAGAAATATTTATATTATTTTTAAAAGGACTTGCTTAAAGCAGGTCCTTTTAATTATCTCAATTTAACTAAATCCGCTTTTCTCATTCTTACGTTTTGCGGTGTGATTTCAACTAATTCGTCATCTTGAATATATTCAAGAGCATCTTCAAGTCCCATAATTTTGGGTGCTTGTAAAGTTACCATAACATCAGCTGTAGCAGAGCGCATATTTGTCATTTTTTTGGTTTTACATACGTTAACTGCTATATCTTGGGGACGATTACATTCGCCTACTATCATTCCTCTATAGACTTTTGTTTTTGGAGTTATAAAAAATACTCCCCTATCTTCAAATTGATGCAGTGCATAAGCTACTGCTTCACCGTCTTCGTGAGCTATTAAAGAGCCTGTTCTTTGACGAGGTATATCGCCTGCGTATTCATCGTATTTTTCAAAGGTATGATACATAATACCTTCGCCTTTTGTCATTCTGATGAATTCCGAACGAAAACCAATCAAACCTCTTGCAGGGATTATAAAATCTATGTTTGTCCTTTTTAAACCCGCTTCCATGTTTTGCATTTGCGCTTTTCTTGAAGATAGTCTTTCAATAACCGAGCCAACAAATTCTTCAGGCACATCAACAATTAAGTTTTCATAAGGTTCAAGAGTTATACCGTCTTCTTCTTTAAAAATTACTTCGGGTTTTGAAACTTGAAATTCGTAACCTTCTCTTCTCATTGTTTCAATTAAAATTCCAAGATGAAGTTCTCCTCTGCCTGAAACTTTAAAGACATCTGTTGAATCAGTGTCTTCAACTCTTAGGGATACATTTTTTTCAAGTTCAAAATATAATCTTTTTCTGAGTTGTCTTGAAGTAACAAATTTTCCTTCTGTTCCTGCAAAAGGCGAATCATTAATTGAAAAATTCATCTGCAGAGTTGGTTCGTCAATTTTAATTAAAGGAAGCGCAACGGGATTAGTTAAGCATGATATTGTTTCTCCGATTTGAATATCTGAAAAACCTGCCACACCAACAATGTCTCCTGCAAAAGCTTCTTGAATTTCCACTCTGCCAAGGTCTTTAAAACCAAATAATTTAACAACCTTGCCTTTTTGTGCTGAGCCATCTCTTTTCAAAAGAGTAACTTGTTCTTGGGATTTAATTGAACCATTTTTAATTCTTCCGATTGCTATACGTCCAACGTATTCGTTGTAATCAAGAGTTGTGATTTGAAGCTGTAGCGGAAGATCGACGTCTGCCTCGGGGCCTTCTATGTTTTCTAATATACAATCAAGCAAAGGAAGAATATTTTTGTTTTCGTCTTCAAGGTTTTTCTTGGCATATCTATTTAAAGAACTTGCATAAATTACAGGAAAATCTATTAAATCTTCTCTATCTGTTAATTCTGTAAATAAATCAAACACTTTATCAAGTGTTCCGTCAGGATCTGCACCGGGTTTATCTATTTTATTTATTACAACAATAATTTTAATACCTAATTCAAGCGCTTTTGATAATACAAATCTGGTCTGTGGCATTGGGCCTTCTTGCGCGTCAACAATTAATAATGCTCCATCTACCATACCTAAAACACGCTCAACTTCTCCGCCAAAATCTGCGTGGCCGGGGGTATCTACAACATTTATTTTAACACCTTTGTATTCAACAGCTACGTTTTTAGATAAAATTGTAATCCCTCTTTCTCTTTCGATATCGTTATTATCTAAAACGCAAGTACCCATCTCCTGATGTTCTTTAAAAACATTTGTAGCATCTAAAATACAATCCACAAGGGTGGTTTTACCATGGTCAACGTGAGCAATAATTGCTATATTTCTTAATTTTTTATTTTTCATTGTTGTTAGCTTTCTTTTACTTCGACAATTCTATAAAACTTGTGATAAAAATATTTTACAATAAAAAACTTTTATTATTGCAAGTTTCTTTTTTAAAATTTATTTTTCATGTAAAATAAACTAAGATATTTATTTTTGTGAGGAGATAATTATGGAACTTGATATAATTAGGAAAACAGATAGTGAAGTAGCACATTATATAGAGCTTGAACTCGAGCGTCAAAGAAATACTATTGAGCTTATCGCATCGGAAAATTTTACATCTCCTGCTGTTATGGCGGCTTGCGGAAGTGTTTTAACAAATAAATATGCAGAAGGAAAACCTTATAAAAGATACTATAACGGTTGTGAAAATGTAGATAAAATTGAAGAATTAGCCGTTAAAAGATGTTGCGAATTGTTTGGCTGCGACCATGCTAATGTTCAACCGCATTCAGGAGCGCAAGCTAATATGGCTGTATTTTTGTATGCTCTTAAAACAGGTGATACAATTTTAGGTATGGACTTATCAAACGGCGGGCACTTAACCCACGGTTCAAGCGTTAATTTTTCAGGAATTAATTACAATGTAATTTCTTATGGCGTGGATGAAAACGGTGTAATTGATTATGATGATGTTGAAAAAAAAGCTCTTGGACATAAGCCAAAATTAATTATTGCAGGCGCAAGCAACTATTCAAGAATAATTGACTTTAAAAGATTTTCAGATATTGCAAAAAAAGTCGGTGCTTATTTAATGGTGGACATTGCTCATATTGCTGCTCTTGTTGCGGCGGGATGTCATCCAAGCCCTGTTCCTTATGCTGATTTTGTTACAACCACAACCCATAAAACTCTAAGAGGACCAAGAGGCGGAATTATAATGTGCAAAAGTGAACATGCAACAGGAATAGATAAAGCAGTATTCCCCGGAACGCAAGGCGGACCATTGGAGCACATTATTGCAGGCAAAGCAATTGCCCTAAAAGAAGCTCAAAGCGAAGAATTTAAACAATATGCAAATCAAGTTGTTGAAAATTCAAAATGTTTAGCATCTGAATTAATCAAAGAAGGAATTGATATAGTAGGCGGCAAGTCTGAAAATCACGTTATGACTCTTGATTTAAGAAGATTAAATAAAACCGGAAAAGATGTTGCAAATTTATTAGAAGAAGTCGGCATAACTGCAAATAAAAATACTGTTCCAAATGATCCTCAAAGTCCTTTTGTAACTTCTGGCGTAAGAATTGGTACGGCTGCAGTTACAACAAGGGGAATGAAAACAGACGAGATGAAAATTATTGCAAAAATAATTGCAGATGCTATTCTTGAAAGAGATGAAAAAGAAAATATAAGAAAAAGAAGTTTGGAATTATGCAAAAAATTCCCTTTATATAAAGAAATGTAGGACATAGTAATGATTAAATTATCTCAAGCTCATATATTAGGTACAATTATAGCTTATTTACTGGGGATTTTTATTGTCCCTCTTGTAATTTATTATTCTCAAAAAATGGGGCTGGTTGATGTTCCAAATGAAAGAAAAATTCATCATGGGCAGATTTCACGTCTTGGCGGGGTTGCAATTTGGATATCTGTTATGCTTTCTTTTTTGTTCTTAATTTTATTAAGCTATTATCCAAAAGGTCAGGGGTTGTCAGCTATAATTGTCGGCGGTTCATTAATGTTTTTAATGGGCTTAATTGATGATATTTATTGCTTGAACGCTAAGTTTAAGCTTTTTATACAGATTGCAATCGCAACAATTGTTATTTTGCTTGGCGTAAGAATTGAAAATTTATTTAATCCTTTTGGCGCAAATATTGACCTTGGAATTTTATCTTATCCTATAACATTATTATGGATAGTGGGAATTACAAACGCTATTAATTTTATAGACGGTATAGACGGACTTGCAGGTTCGATTGTAAGTATTTCAGCTCTTGCAATCGGGATAATTTCTTTGGTATTAGAGCCTGCTATTCCAATTAATGCTTTGATAGCTTTTATTTTAACAGGTGCAATGTGTGCTTTTTTAACATTTAACTATAATCCTGCTAAAATTTTTATGGGTGATTCAGGAGCTTTATATGCAGGATTTTTACTTGCAACATTATCAATTACAGGTATTGTTAAACCAAGCACAGGAATTTCTATGTATTTGCCTATTTTGATTTTGGCTGTTCCTTTAATGGATGTTGCATATTCATCAATAAGAAGAATGTTAAAAGGAACAAGTCCTTTTGTAGCTGATGCGGAGCATATTCATCACAAATTATTACATGCCGGATACTCACAAGATAAGCTTGTATTGTTGCTTGCAAGTTTTTCTATGGTTTGTGCTTTATTATCAATTATTGTTGTAAGTACAAAAAGCAAGTTTATTATAATTGCTCTAAGTTTAATTGGAGTTTTGATTATTTTAAATATTGTATCTAAATTAATCAAGAAGAAAGAAGAATAATTAAGCAAAATTATTTTTTTTGGAGTTTTAAAATAAGTGTCTATGAAAATTAATTCTTTGAACTTATTTAAAAACTCTTATACTGTTAATTCAAGTAATTTGCAAAAACCTCTAGGTAATTTGGTTTTGCATTCTTTGAGTTCTGATGTTTTTGTAAAAAATCAGAACATTAATTTTACATCAAAACTTCCTATGGATACTTTGTATGTGGAAAATTTTTCTGAAATTTTGGATTATTGCAAAAATACGGATAAATTTGACATAGATAGTTTGCAAGAAGTTATCAATAAATTTTCATCTGATGTTAAAGTTTTTGATATTACTAATGACGAGTTAAGTTTTTTTGGTAATGATTACACAAGGGCTGTTTTTGCACAAAGTTTTGATGTGGGAAAAAGCGACAACATAGATAAAGAATTGTACGTCAGTATTCCAAAGAATAATAATGCGGATGAAAGAATTGATTTTGTATATGAATTTTTGCATGAAGTAATACATATTATGCAGGCAGAAGCTTCTGATAGAGTTGGATTTGCTGAACTTATCAATTCTATGTTGATTGAAAATTATGATGAGAATATGGCAGGAAGTTTTGTTGATAAATTTCAAAATATTTTAAATTCGATACAGTATTCACTGGATGATTATTGCGCATATAGAACAGCTGTTGAAGAATATATTGCTGCCGGCGGACGCCCTGATTTTGATTCCGGCTTGGATATTGAGTATAAAAATATGTTAAAAAAAAGCTTTTTGACATTCCAAGATAAAATGTCTAATGATGGTGTTGAAAAGGTTTTTATCCAAGATGCTTTATTTAAATATTTAAAACATTTACTTACTATTGAAAAAGAAGCTTATTATAAGGGAAGTTATTTTGCTGCGATTTTGCTAAATGATAAGCATGAAATTCTAGCAAAAAGCATGAAAGTAAGCTTGTATTCTCTTGCTATTTCTGCACTTGATGAACTTATGCAAGAGCAGAAAGATTAATTGTTAAAATATTTTCTTCAATATCAACAATTGCCCATCTGATTGGTTTATAGCCTTCTTTTTTGATTTCATTTTCAATAAAGTCGACTCTTGGCGGCATTGTATTGGTTTTAATTTTTATTGTTTTTGAAATTACTTTATTCATTTTATAGTAAAATACCTGCCATCGCTGCTGAAATGTAACTTACCAATGTGCCGCAGATAAGAGCTTTTATGCTTAATCTTGCGAGATTTTTTCTTTGGTTTGGTGCAAGTTCACCTATACCGCCTATTTGAATAGCTATGGTTGATAAATTTGCAAAACCGCAGCAAGCAAAAGTTGCAACTGCTATACTTTTTTGTGTTAATGTGCCGGCATCAATGTGTTTTGTCAAATCGATATATGCTATTGTTTCATTTAGAATTAATTTTTCTCCAATTAAAATGCCGACTGCTTCAATATTTCCCCAAGTTGTTCCTATAAGGGCAGAAAATATTGAAAATATTTTTCCTACTATAAGCTGAATAGAAAGATGTTGCAGATCAATTCCTATGAAGGACAAATTTAAATGACAATAGTTGTATAAAAATATTCCGAATTTTGCTAATATTTCATTACAAAATGTAATTAAAGCAACTAATCCCAATAAAACTGCTATTACATTGAGAGATACTCTCATTCCTTCTGAGGCACCTTTTGAAATGGCTGCTAAAATGTTTACATCTGTTTTTCTGTTACTTATTTTGAAATTTTTTATTGTTTGAGGTTCTTGGGTTTCAGGATAAACTATTTTAGATACTACAAAAGAACCCGGAATTGCCATAACTGAGGCCGCAAGCAAGTATTCCGTACTTATTCCGAAACCAGTGTACATTGCAATACAGCTTGCTGAAATACAAGCCATCGAACCTGTCATAACTGCAAGCATTTCAGAGCGTGTCATATTTGGAAGATAATGTTTAACAAGTGATTGTGCTGCAACATTTCCCACAAAAGGGCTTGCACAATTCGAAAGAGCTTCTGCACCGCTTACTCCTAAAATTTTATTCATTATCTTTCCTAAAATCAGGATAACTCTTTGCATAATTCCGTAATAGTATAATATGTTAACTATAACCAAAATCAGTATCATTGTTGACATTAATATGAGTGCAAATATGAAATCTTTTTGCGGAAAAAGCTCGCTTATTTTTTCAGGTGAATTTGACAGCCATCCAAAAACAAAATTTGAACCTTCAATTGAGGCATTTAGAATTTTGTCTATAAGAATAGCTAAGAAATTAAATATTTTTACTCCAACAGGTGTTTTCATTATAAAAACTGCAAGCAGGAATTGTAATAAAAGCCCCACACCAACAGTTTTATAGTTAATTCTTTTTTTATTATTTGACATCAAAAAACATATGCCAAGAATAACTATTATTCCAACTAGCCCTGTTAATTTCGATAAAATTTCCAAAATCTTTTTCCTTTTTATAGGTTTTCACTATTTGTAAAATCAACTCCGCCGACTGATTTGTATAAATTAATGGTTGAAATTACATAGTTTATTTTATCATCTACAAGCTTTTGTTGTGCTATAACTTGTGCTTGTTGATACAAAATGTAATCTAATTCGTTAGCAAGTCCTGATTCTTTGCTTATTTCTTTTAATTTTAATTTTTGAGATTGTATATCAAGGATTTCAGATGATATTTTTAGGTTTTTCTTTTCTTTTTTTGACATGACAAGCGCATCATTTACTTCTTGAATAGAAGCTAAAACTGATTTTTCGTATTCATCTTGAGCTCTTTTGTATTCAAGCTTTTTTAATTTCATAAGATGATATTTTCTTCCGCCGTCAAATATATCAAAGTTTGGAACAATCCAAAGATCAGCTAAACCTGAATTTGCTGCAAAAAGATGTGTACCGTGGGTGTATCCGTTGTAACCAAGTGTCCCCATTATGGTAAAACTGGGTAAAATATCTCTTTTTGCGCTTTTTGCTTCGTAATCAGCTCTTAAGATGTTGTAGGCTGAACTTTTTACATCTGGCCTATTTATTATAATGCTTGAATTAATTTCATCAGGCACCTGATTTAATAAGGTGATATTATCAAATGTATTTCTTTCGACTTTTGAAAATAGCTTATCGCCTAAAAGATAGCTTAGTTGGTTTTCAAATATTTCTTTTTTTGCTTCCAGATTGTTTACCAAAAGTTCAATTTGAGCTGTCTTATCCTTGATTTCAAGAGCATCATCAATACTTGCGAGCCCATTTTTTTCTTTTGATATTGTAAGTTCAAGCAGTTTTTTATTAAGCTCTAACAATTGTTTTTGTAACTCCAGTGTTTTATCTGTTTTAATCAGATTAAAATAGTCTGCTGCAATTGCCGATGTAAGAGCGATGTAAACTGCTCTTTCATCTTCTTTCAGCATTTTTTCGCTTTCTTTAAAGCTTTTTGTTCTTAATCTGTTTTTGCCCCAGATATCTATTTCGTAGCTTGCTGTAAGCGGAAGTAAAAATCTTGTTTGGCTATAATTATATATCATGAAATTGTTTTTGCCTCTTAGCATGTCAGATGAGGCAAATGTCCTTCCGAGCATACCTTCAAAGTTAATATGAGGAAGTTCTTCAGCAAGCGATAATTTGACAATTTTTTCGCTTTCTTTTATTTTTGTATCTGCAATTTTTAAATCAGGATTGTTTTCATAAGCTTTCATAATATTACTTATGAGAATTTCATCGTTAAATTTTTCCCAAAATGACAAGTTCAAGAATTGCTTTTTGTCTTGCTCTAATGCAAGACAAAAAGCAAAGAGTTGAGAGATTAGAAATATTAAAAATATAGTTAGGAGGTTTTTTTTCATGGTTGTTAACGCTTGCAAAAAAGTTTTTTATGTTATTATGATAACATAAAAAAATAATTGTAAAGGATTTTTTGTTATAATCATGCTAAATCAATTAAAAAGAACATCAATTTCAAACGAAATAGTTACATGTGCAACTTTGATTAAAGTGATTACTTTAAGATGTTTTAAGGAATGTGGTTTTGAAATTACCCCAGAACAGTTTATTTTATTGGATACTTTGCTGGATAATGATAAATCGGAAAATCTTTATCAAAGGCAGCTTGGAATAATTTTGGGAAAAGATAGAGCAAATGTTGCAAGGTTAATTGGAATTTTAGAAGAAAAAGGATTAGTAGAAAAAAATACCGATTCAAATGGCAGACAAATAAATCGCATATCCGTAACTAAAAAAGGAATTAAAGTAAGAAACAAGATATATCCTGTTATTTCTGAGATAAGAAAAAGTTATTTGGATAATATAGATTATGACGAATTAAAAAAATGTCTTGATACATTAAATAAGATAAAAGATAATATATCTAAAAATACAAAATTGAAAATTTAAAAAAGGAAAAGAATATGAATAAAGCATCTAAGTATTATTCTGCTGCAAGAGAAAAAGTTAAAGCAAAAAGAAAAAGCTATCAGAAAAAAAGGGTTATAGTTCCTGTCATAACCGCAATAGTTTTCATAGTTTTTGGTATTTTTTCTTTGATATATTCATCGTTTTATCAATCGACAGATGACGCTTTTATTGAAGCTCACATTGTTTATCTATCTCCAAAAGTATCCGGTGAGATTGTAGAATTAAATGTTGATGATAACACTCCTATTAAAAAAGGTGAGATTTTGGCTCAAATTGATACGCGCGACTATGAAATTGCTCTAAAAAATGCTGAAGCTAAACTTGAAAAAGCTCAAGCAGAATTAAAAGTTTCAACAAGCGATATAGATAAAATGTCTGCTATGACAAATCAAAATAAAAATACAATTGAAAGCGCAAAATCAAAACTTGAATTCGCAAACAGTGATTACATAAGATATAAAAATGCATATAAAGATGGTGCAGTAACAAAACAAGATTTAGACAATGCTGTTAAAAATTTAGATGTTGCAAGAGCTCAATTTAAGGCAGCTCAAGACGGATTAAAAGCAACGGATAGCGCACTAAAATCAACAATATCAAAAAAAGCATCACAAATTGCAGAAATAAAAAAATTAATGGCCGATGTTGATCAAGCTCGTTTAAATCTTTCGTATACAACAATTGTTGCGCCAACTGACGGTACGGTTACAAATAAAACAGTTGAGCTTGGCAACTATGTTCAAACAGCTCATCCGATTATGACAATTGTTCCTAATGACTGTTATATTATAGCTAATTTTAAAGAAACACAATTAACCAATATGAAAAAAGGTCAAAAAGTAACAATTAAAATTGATACATATAAAAACAAAAAATTTAATGGAATAGTTGACAGTATTCAAATGGCATCAGGCGCAAAAGCAAGTCTGTTTCCGCCGGAAAATGCTGTAGGTTCTTATGTAAAAGTTGTTCAAAGAGTTCCTGTTAAGATAATATTTACAGATGACATTTCTGAATACAATATTGTTCCGGGAATGAGTGTTGTACCTAAAGTTAAAGTAAGATAGCTTTAAATTTTTGAAGATTAACAACAAATGCAAACTAAAACTTTATATGAAAAATTAAATATTCCTTTGTGGTTGGTTACCATATCGGTGATGTTGCCGACTGTTTTTTCAATGCTTGCAACATCATCTGTTAATGTTGCCATCCCTTACATAGCGGGTCAATTTGGTTCAACCAGAGATGAAGCAAACTGGGTTATAACAAGCTATATGATTGCTCATGCTATGATGCTTCCTATTACAGGCTGGCTTGAAAATAAGTTTTCAAGACGTCAGTTATTGAAAATAATTAGCGTTATTTTTGCAATCGGTTCCGTTGTTTGTTTTCTTGCCCCTTCTTTAAATATTTTAATTATCGGAAGAATTATACAAGGTATTGGCGGCGGCCCTTTCATGCCTTTGAGTCAGGCTATTTTAATGCAGACATTCCCTAAAAAACTTCAAGCAACTGCTATGGGTATTTTTGGATTAGGTATGATGGTTTCTGCTATAATCGGACCTGCTGTGGGCGGTTTTTTGGTTGAGCATTTATGCTGGGAGTGGATTTTTATAATTAATATTCCTGTTGTAATTATGTCTGTTGTTATGATTCATTGTAATGTTATGAACAGCACATTAAGACAAAAAGTAGGCTCATTTGATGTTGTTGGTTTTAGCGCTTTAATTTTATGGCTTTTACCTATGCAAACCGTTCTGGATAAAGGGGCTCAATATGGTTGGTTTGATTGTACTTGGATTTGCTGGTTGAGCGGTTTTTCGATTTGTTCAATGATATTTTTTATTGTATGGGAATTAGAATATAAAAATGCTATAACAGATTTTAGAATTTTTAAGGATTGGAACTTTTGTCTTGGAACGGTTTTAGGATCCGGTGTTAATATGGTAGCTTATATGACACTATCGACCTTGCCTGGGTTTGTTCAGAGTTTAATGGGCTATAATGCAGAGCTTGCCGGTTTAAGTCTTGCTGCTCGTGCGGTATCTTGTATAGTATTTATGGTAATAGTTTCTAAATTGTGCGAATTAATCGACAATCGTATTATAGCTGGAATTGGATATATTCTTCTTTTAATTAGCACATTTAGTTTTACTCAATTAAATTTGCAGGTTTCTTTCAGTTATTTTGCGCTTCCTAATATAATTCTCGGTGCAGGCATCATGTTTGCTTTTATTCCAATCACAAAGCTTGCTCTTGCAACTGTTCCCAAAGAAAAGCTTGCTGTTGCAGCGGGCTTGCATTCTTTATCTAAATGTGTTGTAACAGCGTTTACAATTTCGGTTACAAATGCATTGATAATCGCCTTTTCTCAGGTTCATCAGAATTATTTAATTGGAAATTTGAGTGTATTAAATCAAACCTTTGTCATAAGACTTGCTTCGCTTTCTGCTAAATTGTCTAATTTTCTTCCTCAAGCTCTTGCACTTAAAAAAGCAAACGGAGTATTGTATCACAATCTTTTAGCGCAAGCCAAGTTAATGAGCTATGTTGATGTTTTTGCTATTTTTTCTCTTATTTGTTTGATTTTTATTCCGTTATGTTTTTTGATGAAAAATCCAAAATAATTTTTATTTGATAAATTTTGTAACTATTCTTTCGAAAAGGTTTGGTTTTTTGATTTCATGGAGATTTATTTCTGATGTTGATAAATTGAGATTTAAATAGCCGTCATTACTTAAAAAAGTATATGTTTTACCGTTTTTTGTTACATTATACAGATTTTCGGCAAGAAAATTTATTTCTGTTGTTGGGTTACCCATATCATCAAATTCAATTTGTTTTGTTAATTCTCCTGTTTCCAAAACTTTGTTATCATTAAAGAAGCCAAAATATTCGCTCTTTCTTAATAATTTTCCTTCCTCGGAGAAATCTTGAGCATTTACTGTTTGTTTTTTAAAATCTGTTATAATAAATCTTTTTAATTTGTCTTTAATAAATGAGTGGCTTCTTTTTATTAAGTTGCCTTCAGTATCGTATGTTGTTGTAGTAATTTTTTTGCTTGATTGCGCTTCGCTTGTTAAACCGTATTCCCATTTTTTAAATAGTGAACCGTTTTTTATTGATTCAATCGGCAAACCGTCTTTATAGTTAATTTCAAAGACATTTGATAATTTTGTTTTTATTTTTCTTATGCCTGAATATTTTGTCTTATCTTCATTATATAGAATACCGTTTTTATATATTAAGTTTTCTTTAGGAGTTATTAGAGCTGCTGCTGTATTTTGATTTTTTGTTGCGGTTTTATCCTTAAAATCATTAAATCTTTCAAAAATATCTTGTCTTAATTGTTTGTTTTTAAAAAGGTATGCCCCGATTCCAACTAGTGTTATCGCACCTGCTGCTATTGCTATTTTTCTGTATTTTCTTTCATTTTGAATACTGATTTTATTTGTTTTCATTTCTTCCTCGCAATTATTATGTTATTACAAGACATAAAAATTTTATTTTTTGCTATTTAATTCATAATTTTCTTTTAATTCTTTTACTTCGTATTTTAAGCGATTAAGTTCACATGATATAGGATCTGGTATTCGATTGTGCTGTAGTTGTCCTTGAATATATTGTTTTTGTTTAACAATTCTTCCTGGAATTCCAACTACTGTGCAGTGTTCAGGGACATTATCTATTACAACAGACCCTGCTCCGATGAGAGAATAGTCGCCGATGGTTATGTTTCCAAGAACTTTTGCGCCTGCTCCAACGGTAACGAAATTGCCGAGTGTAGGGTGTCTTTTTCCGTGGTCTTTTCCTGTGCCACCTAGTGTAACGCCTTGATATATTAAAACATCATCCCCAATTATTGTTGTTTCGCCTATAACAACACCCATGCCGTGGTCAATAAAAAACCTTTTGCCGATTTTTGCTCCGGGATGAATTTCAATCCCTGTTAAAAATCGTGCAATTTGAGATATTAGCCTTGGGATAAAAGGGATTTTCCAGCTTAAAAGTTTGTGCGCTATTCTATGAGCTAATAAAACATGGAACCCTTGATATAAAAGAATGACTTCTATTATGCTTTTTGCGGCTGCATCTTTTTCTTTTATTGTATTTATATCTTCTATTATTGTGTTGATCCATCTTATTATTGCCATATTTAACCTCGTTTTTTATAAATAATATCAACAATATTTTTCCTAAGCAATTGTTGAATGGATTTATTTGTTAAAATTAAAAAAACCTCAGATAATTCTGAGGTTTTTTTAAAATTTCTAAGTAAAATTAGAATTGTAAGCCTGCTTCTCTTGCTGCATCTGCTAATGCTGCAACTCTTCCATGGAATAAGAAGCCGCCTCTATCAAATACTACGCCTTCAATTCCTTTAGCTAGTGCTTTTTTAGCAATATCTGCGCCAACAACCTTTGCAGCTTCAATATTTCCGCCGTGTTTTAAATTAAGCTCTTTAACTTTTGATGATGAAGAAACTAGAGTTGCTCCTTTAGTATCATCAATTATTTGAGCATAGATGTGCTTTGTTGAGCGGTAAACTGCTAAACGTGGCCATTGAGCATCACCTGAAATTTTAAGACGTACTCTTTGGTGTCTTTTTCTTGCTTGTGCTTTTCTGTTTACTGTTTTTATCATTTTCTTTCCTTTCACCAAAACCGTTTCCTACTTACTTTTCGGGCGGTTTGTATTGGCAATATGTTTTGTTTACGTTCTGCTTAACTCGCTTTTTGTCAAAAGCTCGTTATCGCACTATTTTGTTATTGCTCCTGTGGGTATTTCGCAAAACTCACTTTCGCTCACGCTGCCGTTCGTTTGCTCAATTATCCTACGTCGCATTTTATGTGCTTAACTCGCTTTTTGTCAAAAGCTCGTTATCGCACTATTTTGTTATTGCTCCTGTGGGTATTTCGCAAAACTCACTTTCGCTCACGCTGCCGTTCGTTTGCTCAATTATCCTACGTCGCATTTTATGTGCTTAACTCGCTTTTTGTCAAAAGCTCGTTATCGCACTATTTTGTTATTTTTTACCTGCTTTTCCGGCTTTACGTGCAATATATTCGCCTTCGTATTTAACACCTTTTCCTTTGTATACTTCAGGTGGACGTTTAGAACGAATTAAAGCTGCTATATCGCCAACCATTTGTTTATTTGAACCAGAAACAGTGATTTTTGTGTTTGCTTCTACTGTAATTGTTATTCCTTTTGGAGGTTCAACTATAACAGGATGCGAATAACCTAATGATAAGTTAATAGCGCTTCCTTGCATTGCAGCACGATAGCCGACGCCAACAATTTCAAGTTTCTTTTCAAATGGTGTTTTAACGCCGGTAACTGCATTTGAAATTAAAGTTCTAAATAAACCATGTAAGCTTCTTGATTTTCTGTCATCTGCTTTACGATTTACTATAACTTCTTTTTCTTCGATTTTTACTTCGATTTCTTCAGGCAACTTAACTGATTCTTCGCCTTTTGGACCTTTTGCAGTTAAAATACCGTCTGTAATTTTTACTTCAACACCATCTGGTATTGAGATAGGTAATTTACCGATTCTTGACATAATTTTCTCCTTTTGCTTTCTTTTCTTAAGCGGGAACGCATCGTTTTAAACGATTTAACCCTTAGTTATTACCATACATAGCAAAGAACTTCGCCGCCAAGTTTATTGGTGCGAGCTTCTTTTTCTGTCATTAAACCTTTAGAAGTTGAAATAACAGCAATACCCATGCCATCGAATACTCTTGGCATATTTTTTGCTTTAGAGTAAACTCTTAAGCCGGGTTTTGAAATTCTTTGCAAGCCAGTAATAACAGCTTGATTGTTGTGATATTTTAAAGTTACATTGATGAATTTAAAGTTGTCTTTTTCTTCAACAACATAAGATTCAACATAACCTTCTTTTTGAAGAACTTTAATTAATTCTTCTTTTAAGTTTGAGTGTGGCATTGAAACATTTTCATGTTTTACCATGTTTGCATTTCTGATACGCGTTAAAGCGTCTGCAATTGGGTCATTGATTGTCATTTGTTTTCCCTTTCTACTTGCAAGGACATAAGCCTTGTAGTTTAGTGTAAGCTAGATTATCTTATTTTAAACATGATTTTTTTGCAAATATTTATTAACTTTTATTAAAAAAATAAAGTTAAATTTTAAAACAGACAAGGGACTCGATATTTGAGTCCCTTTATCTTGTTAAATTTTTTACTTTTTCTACCAAGATGCTTTTGTAACACCCGGCAGTAAGCCTTGATGTGCCATTTTTCTTAGGCAAATTCTGCAAATTCCGAAATCACGATGGAAACCGTGAGGTCTTCCGCAGATTGAACAACGATTATGAAGTCTGACTTTTGGGTATTTGCCCTTAGCAGCCAAAGCTTCTCTTCTTTGTTCTTTATTAATCATTGCTTTCTTAGCCATTTATAGTGATCTCCTATTTTATTATTTATGTTTAAAGGGCATACCTAAGTGTTTTAATAATGCTCTTGCTTCTTCATCTGTTCTTGCTGTTGTGATAATTGAAACATTCATACCTTTTACGATATCAACTTCTTCGTAGTGAATTTCAGGGAACAAAGATTGTTCTTTTAAACCGAAGGTATAGTTTCCTCTACCGTCAAAGCTTTTTGGGCTAACGCCTCTAAAGTCACGAATACGAGGAAGTACAACGCAAACCAATTTTTGGAAGAAGTCATACATTCTATCGCCTCTTAATGTTACCATTGCCCCAACAGGCATTCCTTCTCTTAATTTATAAGAAGCGATTGATTTTTTAGCCTTTGTTGAAAGAGCTTTTTGACCTGCGATTTTTGTTAATTGGTTGACTATGCTTTCTGCTAGTTTAGAGTTGTGTGAAGCTTCACCTACACCCATGTTAAGAACGATCTTAACCATTTTTGGAATTTGCATATCATTTGAATATGAAAATTCTTCTTTTAGTTTTGCTCTAACTTCATTTACATAGCGGTCTTTTAAATTACCTGTATGTTTTTCAGACATTTCTTTTTCCTTTTTCTTAGCCTTTGAAACTCTGTATTATTTAATACCTGTCGAATTTCAATGCCCCACGTTGTTGTGGTCTATACATCAATTACTTCGCCGCATTTAGTGCAAACGCGAACTTTTTTACCGTCTTTTACTTCTTTTTTAATTCTTGTGGCTTTTTCGCAAGACGGACAGCAAACCATAACTTTGGAAGCATCAATTGGGCGAGCAATTTTGTTAAGACCGCCTTGAACGCCTGCCATAGGATTTGCTTTTTGTGCTTTTGTTACAACATTCACACCGTCAACCAATACTTTTCCTTCTTTAAGGTCGACTTCTTTAACGTTTCCTTGTTTACCTTTGTCTTTGCCTGAAACAACAATGACACGGTCGCCTACTTTTGTGTGAAGTTTTTTATTTGCCAAAGTTTTAGTATTTTTAGCCATTTTTTCCTTCATTCCTATTTGTTTTTATATTACTTCCGGAGCTAGAGAAATGATTTTCATAAAATTCTTTTCTCTAAGTTCTCTTGCAACTGGTCCAAATACACGTGTTCCTCTTGGAGCACCGTCTTTTGAAATTATAACTGCTGCGTTGTCGTCAAATCTGATAACAGAACCGTCATTGCGTTTAATATCAGCTTTTGTTCTTACAACTACTGCAGAAACAACGTCAGATTTTTTAACTGTCATATTTGGAGTTGCATCTTTTACGGTAGCAACGATAACGTCGCCTACGCTAGCATATTTTTTATTACTTGATCCCATAACACGTATGCAAAGAAGTTCTTTTGCACCTGTATTATCAGCAACTTGTAATCTGGTTTCTTGTTGTATCATCTTCCGTTACCTTTTTCTTTAACTACTTAGCAACGCTTACAATTTTATCTAAAGTCCATCTGATAGAACCGGATAGAGGTTTAGATTCAACTATTGTAACAACGTCGCCTACATGACATTGATTTTGTTCATCACGAACTTTGAAATTTTTCGTGAAAGTCATTGTCTTTTTATATTTTTTGTGAGCTTTGTGTTCAGCAACTTCAACTACAATTGCTTTTTCCATTTTATCACTCACTACCGTTCCTTGTTTTACTTTTTTAGGCATTTTGTTATCCCTTTACACATTTAGTTCTTTTTGTCTTAAAACAGTTTTTAAACGAGCTATTTCTCTTTTTTTGTTTTTGATAGAAGCTGTGTTTTCTAATTGTTTTAATTTATTGTGTCCCATTTTTAAAGTGAATAATTCTTTTTTTGATTCAAGAATTATGTCCTTTAATTCTTCGATTGTTTTTTCTTTTATTTCTTGAAGTTTCATTTGGTACCTACTTTTCTACTACTCTTAGTTTGATAGGCAATTTTTGAGCAGCTAAATTTAGAGCCTCAATTGCTTCTTCTTTAACATCGAAGGCTACTTCAAATAAAATTCTTCCCGGTTTAACAACCGCTACCCAATATTCAGGGTTACCTTTACCTTTACCCATACGAGTTTCAGCAGGTTTTGCAGTTATTGGTTTATCAGGGAATATTTTAATCCAAACATTACCGCCACGTTTAATTTTTCTTGTTATAACACGACGTGCTGCTTCGATTTGTCTTGAAGTAATCCAAGCTGGTTCAAGTGCTTGAAGCCCGAATTGTCCGAATTCAAGAGAACATCCTCTTGTTTCGGTTCCCTTCATATTGCCTTTCATTTTTTTACGAAACTTTGTTTTTTTAGGCATTAACATTTTTATATTTCTCCTAGTTTTCTTTCGAGTTATGCTTGCTCACTTGCTTGAGCTTCTTGTGGTTGTTCTCCACGTTTTGCACGACGTTGAAAACGTCCTGATTCTTTTGTAGAGGGTTTTTTAATTTTGATATTTTGATCAGCTTTTTCGCCGGGCATTAAATCACCTTTAAATACCCAAACTTTAACGCCGATTTTACCCATTATTGTATCAGCTTCTGCAAAGCCGTATTGAACATCTGCTCTCAGGGTTTGAAGAGGAATTCTTCCTTCTTTAGCCCATTCGCTACGAGCAATTTCAGCGCCGCCCAAACGTCCTGATACCATAACTTTGATACCTTGAACGCCTGCACGCATTGTTCTTTGCATTGCTTGTTTCATTGCACGTCTGAATGCGATACGTTTTTCAAGTTGAAGAGCGATATTTTCAGCTACAAGTTGAGCATCAACATCAATTCTTGCAACTTCTACAACGTCAATTGTAACAGTGTTGTTTTTGATTAATTTTTGTACTGCGTTGCGAAGATCGTCAATTCCTTGTCCGCCTCTGCCTACTACAATACCAGGTTTTGCTGTTACAACAGTAACGTTTACGTTATTAGCTTTTCTTGCGATGTTTATTCTGGAAACACCGGCAGTATAAAGTTTCTTTTTAATGAACTTTCTAATAACTGCATCTTGAGCAATATTTTGTGCATATTGACCTTTTTTTGCAAACCATGTTGAAACCCATGGTTCAATTATGCCTACTCTAAATCCGGTTGGATGTGTTTTTTGTCCCATGTTTTTCTCCTAGTCCTTTGCTACTTTCACTGTTAAATGAGATGTTCTTTTTAATCTTTTATACATTCTGCCTTGAGCACGAGGTCTTACTCTTCTGTAAGTTGGTGCTTCATCAGCATAAATTTCAGAAATTTTAAGTACATCTGCAGTTGCACCGAATTTTTCAGATGCATTTGCAATAGCAGCATTTAGGTTTTTTTCAACTATACGGGCTGCAAAGTAAGGCATAAATTTAAGCATTCTTTGAGCTTCAACTGCTTTTTTGCCACGAATTAGATTGATTACTCTGCGAATCTTTCTAACCGTCATTTTAATATCTGTTTGTTTTGATATAGCTTCTTGCATTTTTCTATTTCCTTAGTTATTTCTTCTTAGCTGTCTTATCAGCGGCGTGGCCTCTGTAAGTTCTTGTTAGTGCAAATTCACCAAGTTTGTGTCCAACCATTTGTTCTGTTATATAAACGGGAACATGGTTTCTTCCGTTGTGAACTGCAATTGTGTGACCTAGCATGTCAGGCACAATCATAGAAGCTCTCGACCAAGTTTTTATAACTTTCTTTTCGTTTTTTTCATTCATTGCAGAAATCTTTTTTTCTAAAGATTCGTGAATGTATGGACCTTTTTTTAATGAACGAGCCATCTATTTATGTTCTCCTTTTATTTTTTTCTTCTTCTTACTATCAACTTACTTGAAGCTTTTTTAGGATTACGTGTTTTGTATCCTAAAGCTGGTTTGCCCCAAGGAGTTTTTGGATTTCCGCCAGGACCTGTTTTACCTTCACCACCACCGTGTGGGTGATCAACCGGGTTCATTGTAACACCACGAACAGTTGGTTTGATACCAAGGTATCTTGTTCTGCCGGCTTTTCCTGTTGATAGGTTTTTGTATTCAGAGTTACCTAAAACACCGATTGTTGCATAACAATCTTTTCTTACCATTCTCATTTCTGAAGATGGAAGTTTTAAAGTAACGTAATTTCCTTCTTTAGCCATTACTTGAGCGGAATTACCTGCGCTTCTTGCCATTTTACCGCCTCTGCCCGCTCTTAGTTCTATGTTATGAACCAATGCACCAAGAGGAATAACATCTAGTGGAAGTGCGTTTCCGGTTTTAATTTCCGCTTCAGGACCTGAAGTGATTTTGTCGCCTACACTTAAGCCTTCTGGGCATAAGATGTATCTTTTTTCACCGTCAATATAGTTAACAAGACAAATTCTGACATTTCTGTTAGGATCATATTCAATTGTCATTACTGTGCCTTCGATTCCGATTTTATCTCTTTTGAAATCAACTACACGGTATGCTCTTTTATGACCGCCGCCGATATGTCTTGTGGTTATTCTTCCTGTATTATTTCTTCCGCCTGTTTTAGTTAGAGATTTAACTAATGATTTTTCAGGAGTAGAAGTTGTTATTTCAGAATAATCAGGTCTTGTCATACCTCTTTGACCGGGCGATGTTGGGTTAATTTTTCTAGTTGCCATAATCTTATACTCCTGTCAATTCTTCAATAGGATCACCAACTATTGTTACAATAGCTTTCTTTCCTGATTGTGTTCTGCCAAATTTCATGCCCATTCTTTTTTGATGAGAGGGCATATAAACCGTTCTAACTTTCTTAACTTTGCGGTTTGGATAAGCCAATTCAACAGCTTGTGCTATTTCTACTTTTGTTGCATCTTTTCTTACTTCAAAAGTATATGTGTTATTTGCTGTTGCCATCATTGATTTTTCAGTGATGATAGGCTTTTTAATAACACTATATAATTTTTCTTTGTTGGTATTTGTATTTGTCATTATTTTGCCAACCTTTCAGTAATAGAGTTGATTGCAGCTTCTGTTGCAATAATTGTATCAGCTTCAACCAAATCTTTAACATTTAAGTTTGTAGGAAGTAGTAATTTAACGCTTGGAATATTTCTTGCAGAAAGTACAAGATTTTTATTTTCTTCAGCTGTTAAATCAGCAATTATTAAAATTTTACCTGTTGCATTTAAATCTTTTAAAACTTTTGCCATAACTTTTGTTTTAGCTTCCGAAATTTCAGAAAAATCTTTAACAACAGTCATGATGTCAAGTTTTGCACTTAAAGCAGATTTTAAAGCTAATTTTCTTGCTTTTTGAGGAAGGCTTGTTTCGAAGCTTCTTGGTTTTGGTCCAAAGATAACTCCACCGCCTCTAAATAAAGGACTTCTTAAAGAACCAGCACGAGCTCTGCCTGTTCCTTTTTGTTTCCAAGGTTTTTTACCGCCGCCTGAAACTTCAGCTCTGGTTTTAGCGCAAGCAGTACCTGCTCTGCCGTTATTTAATTGTCTTTTAAGAGCAAGATACATAACGTGCATATTAGGTTCTACGCCAAAAACGGAACCTTCAAGATTCATTTGTCCAAGCTCAGAACCTTGAGTCGATAATATTTTTACTGTTTTGTTTTCTGTATTTGTTTTCTTTGTCATAATGCACCTCTAGTTCCATTTAGTCCTGGTAGGTTTTATAGTAACTAATCTGCCTTCGGGACCAGGAATGGCACCTTTGATTAGCAGTAAATTTTTGTCGGCAATAACTTTTGCAAGAGTTAATTTTGTAACGGTTACTTTTTCATTACCCATATTTCCTGCCATTCTTTTGCCTTTAACTACGCGGCTTGGAGTAGTACCCGCACCGATTGAACCGGGAGCTCTGTGGTTTTTTGAACCGTGTCCCATTGGTCCTCTTGAGAAATTGTGTCTTTTAACTGTACCTTGGAAACCTTTACCAATTGAACGACCGGTAACATCAACTTTTTGAACGTTGTCTAAAACTTCTAGAGATATTTTTTGACCAACGGCAAATTTTGAAGGGTCTTCAACTCTAAATTCTTGTAAGTGTCTAAAGTTTTCAAGATTATTCTTTTTGAAATGACCAATTTGCGCTTTTGTTAAGTGTTTTTCTTTCGCAGCCACAACACCTACTTGGATAGCATTATAGCCATCTGTTTCAACTGTTTTGACTTGAGTTACAACAGCTTCTTCAACCGCAACGACTGTAACAGGTATACATAATCCTGCTTCGTCGTATATTTGTGTCATTCCGAGTTTTTTTCCGATAACACCTAATGTCATGTTAAACCTTTCTGTTGTGAGAGCTACTTTTTAAAGTGTTTCTCTTTGTTTGTACTTACTTGCTTTGTTTCCTTAGAAACTCTGCTTTTTAATAGATCACATTAATATTAAATTGTCATGTGTCTTTGAAGTAATTATAGTTTTACTTCGATGTCAACTCCTGAAGGAAGATCCATTCTTGATAATTCTTCAGTTGTTTGTTGAGTTGGTTCATAAATGTCGATAATTCT
>CALUWL010000031.1 GCA_944324445.1 Candidatus Gastranaerophilales bacterium
AAAGAAGCTATCCAATGGTTGTATTTCGGTTATTTATCAGCAGTAAAAGAACAAAACGGTGCTGCTATGTCAATCGGAAGAACTTCAACTTTCCTTGATATTTATATTGAACATGATTTACAAAATGGTGTTATAACTGAAGAACAAGCTCAAGAAATGATTGACCATTTCATTATGAAATTAAGACTTGTTAAATTTGCAAGAACCCCTGAATATAATTCATTGTTCTCAGGAGATCCTACTTGGGTAACTGAATCAATCGGCGGCGTTGGCGTAGACGGTCGTCATATGGTTACTAAAAATTCATTCAGATATCTCCACACACTTGAAAACCTAGGAACAGCTCCTGAACCAAATTTAACAGTTCTTTGGTCAAAAAGATTACCTCACAACTTTAAGCAATATGCTGCTCATATTTCTATTAAAACTTCATCAATTCAATATGAAAATGATGATATGATGAGAGTTACTCACGGTGATGATTATGCTATTGCATGTTGTGTATCATCAATGGTTGTGGGTAAAGAAATGCAATTCTTCGGCGCTCGTGCTAACCTTGCAAAATGTTTATTATATGCAATAAACGGCGGTGTCGATGAAAGATTAAAAGAACAAATCGGTCCTAAATATCGTCCTATAACTTCAGAATATCTTAATATCGATGAAGTAATGGAAAGATATGAAGATATGATGGAATGGCTTGCAGGTTTATATGTAAACACATTAAACGTAATTCACTATATGCATGATAAATACTGCTACGAAAGATCTCAAATGGCTCTTCATGATAGAGACGTTAAACGTTACTTCGCAACAGGTATCGCCGGTTTATCAGTTGTTGCGGACTCGCTTTCAGCTATTAAATACGCTAAAGTTAAAACTATTCGTGATGAAAACGGTTTAGTTGTGGATTATGAAGTAGAAGGCGATTATCCTAAATATGGTAACAACGATGATAGAGCTGACCAATTTGCAGTTAATATCGTTAAAAAATTCATGGCTATGATTAGAAAACATTTCACATATAGAAATTCTATTCCTACCATGTCAATTTTAACAATTACATCAAACGTTGTTTATGGTAAAAAGACAGGAAACACTCCTGATGGAAGAAAAGCAGGAGTTCCTCTTGCACCTGGTGCTAATCCAATGCACGGACGTGATAGCAATGGCGCTGTTGCATCTTTAGCTTCAGTTGCAAAACTTCCGTTTAATGATGCTCAAGACGGTATCTCAAATACATTCTCAATCATTCCTAATGCATTAGGAAAAGACGATGTATTTATGGGTGATTTGAATATTGAGCTTGATTGCGGTTGCTGCAGCGGAAGTGTTCAATAGATAAATAGTAAGGGGGATTTTTGTATCCCCCTTAATTAAAATTAAAAGAAAAGGAATTAAAGATATGACAACTACTCAACAAGAAGAAAATTTAATTAATTTACTTGATGGTTACGTTGAAAAAGGCGGACACCATTTAAACGTTAACGTATTTAATCGTGAAACATTACTTGATGCTCAAGCTCATCCTGAAAAATATCCTCAATTAACAGTTAGAGTTTCAGGATATGCAGTTAATTTTATTAAATTAACAAAAGAACAACAAGATGATGTTATTTCAAGAACTTTCCACTCTCAATTAGGTGCGTAAATTCCGGATAAATCGTAAAAGAGCCGATATAATATCGGCTCTTTTAATATTAAGAATATATAAAAAAACTTTTATTTTTGTAAATATTTAGTGCTTTTATAATATAATATTTTTTATCTACAGCTGGAGTATTATATTGAAAAGCTCAAAAAGATTGACATTACATATATTCATAGCTCTTGTTGCAGGCATTTTGACAGGATGGTTGTTTCCTCATTTTGCTGTTAAGCTTCAGCCATTGGGCGATATGTTTTTAAGAATGGTCAAGATGATTATTGCCCCCTTGATTTTTGCAACTTTAACAGTTGGCATTGCAGGACATGGTGATGTTAAAAATCTTGGTAAAATCGGTTTAAAAACAATAATTTACTTTGAAATCGCAACAACTATAGCTCTTATTTTAGGGCTTGTGATGGCAAATATATTAAAACCGGGAGTTGGTTTTAATATAGATGTAAGTTCTGTTTCTATGGCTGTAGTTGAAAAAATGAAAACTGTCCCTCAGGGACATTCTTTAATTCAAATGCTTGTGGATGCTGTTCCTGAAAGTGTCGTTGAATCTATGGCAACCGGAGATTTGTTGCAGATAGTTGTTTTTGCTATATTTTTTGCGCTTGCTGTTTGTGCGGTTGGTCCAAAAGCAAGACCTGTCTTGGATTTTCTGCAAAGTACATGTGATGTAATGTTTAAATTTACGGAATATGTTATGAAATTTGCTCCTGTTGGTGTATTTGGGGCAATTTCAGCTACAATTGGGCAAAATGGAATTGGAATATTGGCAAGCTATGCAAAGTTAATTGGTATAACTTACTTATCATTAATTGCCTTTGTTATAATAGTTCTTGTTGTAGCTTGCAGGATTATAAATGTTCCTTTTTTAGGTATTTTAAAGACTATAAAAGACCCTGCGCTTTTAGCTTTTACAACAGCTTCATCTGAGGCTGCTTTACCTAAAGCCATGAGCCAAATGGAAAAATTTGGTGTTCCAAAAAGTATTGTAAGCTTTGTAATGCCGATGGGATATACTTTTAATTTGGATGGTTCAACTTTATATCTTACCCTTGCTACGTTATTTTGTGCTCAAATTGCAGGAATAAATTTATCAATTGAGCAGCAATTAATGATAATGTTTACACTTATGTTGACATCAAAAGGTATAGCAGGTGTTCCAAGGGTTTCTTTGGTTATTCTAACAGGTACATTAACAGGTTTTGGATTACCTATAGTGGGAGTTGCTATTTTGCTTGGAATAGATCAGATACTTGATATGGGTAGAACAACGGTTAATTTAATTGGAAATTGCGTTGCAACAACTGTTGTTGCTCGTTGGGAAAATGAATTTGACCATAAAAAAATGGAAAAATTTTTATCGCAAAATGATGAATAAATTAACTACTCAGGTTTAATCGATAGCATAATTTAAAATGCGGTATAAAAAAATATACTGTATCTATGAAGACTTTATTTTATGATATCGGAAAATTTGAACTAGATTATTTGTTAGAAAAAATTCCAAGTAAAATTGAACCTGTTTTTTTTAAAAAACCTTTAAATTCAACTACTTATGTTGATGAAAAAAATATTGACGCCGAAGCATTAAGTGTATTTGTAAGTTCTGATTTAAACAGCGAAGTTTTATCAAAGTTTAAAAATTTAAAATATATTTTTTTAAGATGCGTTGGTTTTTCAAATGTAGATTTGAATTATTGTAAAGAAAAAAATATATATGTTTTTAATACTCCGAATTATGGTAATTCAACAGTTGCAGAGTATGCTTTTACATTGATTTTAATGTTAGCTAAAAAGATACTTCAATCCAAAAACGATTTATATGAAGGAAAAGTTGAAAGAGACGAAATAACAGGAATTGAATTATTTAAAAAAACAATAGGTATAGTAGGAGCAGGTGCAATCGGAAGGGAAATAATCGGAATTGCAAAAGGTTTTAAAATGGATGTTTTAGTTCATGATTTAAATCAAGTTGGCGATTATAATTTTGTTTCGTTTGACGAATTGCTTGCTAAATCCGATTTTATCGTTGTTTCTTGTCCTTTAACTGAAACTACAAGAAAAATGTTTAATAAAGACGCCTTTTCAAAAATGAAAAAAACAGCAATTTTCGTAAATGTTGCAAGAGGTGAAATAGTTGATACAGAAGCATTGTATAATGCTTTGGTTAATAAAAAAATATATGCTTGCGGGCTTGATGTAGTAGAATGTGAAGAAATTTTATGTGAAAGTTATAAAAAATGCGCTGAAAATGATCATTTAAAAGAGCATTGTCTTAAAAAATATTTTTTCATACAAAAAATGATGAAATTGGATAATGTGATTATAACTCCTCACAACGCTTTTAATACTCTTGATGCTCAGACTAGAATTTTAGATATGACAATAGATAATATAATTTCTTCTTTTGATATAAAATCTGGCGCTAAAAATTTAGTTTTGATATAATTAATTTGTTATGGAAATGATAAATAATTATATTGAACATACTCTTTTAAGGGCTGATACTTCAGTTGATGAAATCAAAAAGCTTGTAGATGAAGCTATTAAATATAAGTTTTTTGGTATTTGTATTAATCCTTCGTATGTTAATTTGGCAAAAGAATTATTAAAAGGGTTAGATACTAAAATAGTTACGGTTGTGAACTTTCCTCTTGCTTCAAATACGATTGAAACAACTCTTTTTCAAACTGAAGAAGTTTTAAAGTTTGGTGCAGATGAAGTTGACACAGTTGTTAATCTTTCTGCTTTAAAAAATAAGGATTATAAAAAAGTAACATTTGATATTAAAAACACTAAAGAAATATGCGCTGAACATAATTTGAAAGTTATATTAGAAACTGATTTGTTAACAAAAGAAGAAATTGTAATTGCTTCAAATTGCGCTGTTGAAGCAGGTGCTAATTTTGTTAAAACTTCAACGGGTTTTGTGAAAAACGGTGTCGGAGCAAAAGTTGAAGATGTTAAATTAATGTATAAAACAGTTGCCATATCAGGTCTTGGTGTCAAAGCAAGCGGCGGCATCAAGAATTATAAACAGGCAATGGATTTAATAAATGCCGGTGCGAGCCGTCTTGGAACTTCAAGCGGTGTTGATATTATGTTAGGAGAGGTTAAAAATGTCTAAAGAAGAAAACAAAATCACCATTCGTTCAGATAGAGATACCGATTATACTTTTATGTATAAAGGTGAAGAAGTAGTCCTAAAAGCAGGAAGTGTTGTTTCAGTTGCAGACGGATTGAAAAATGTTGTGTTTCCAACTGTTGCAATGAAAATTATGAATAATCTTATAGTTATTAAGGAAGATGTTAAATAATGGAAGAAAATGATTCAAATCAAATCATAATAACCGTAACAGGAAAAGATAAAGTAGGGATTGTTTCTGCTGTTTCAAATTGTCTTGCTCAAAACAAAGTTAATATAGAAGATATAAAACAAACAATTATGCAAGATAATTTTGTTATGATTATGCTTTGCAATGTTGAAAAAATGACTGTTTCTTTTAAAGAATTTAAAGATAATTTGTTGAAATTAACTGATGAACTTGGAATGGAAATTTGGGTTCAAAAGAAAGACATATTCGATAAAATGCATACAATATAAGGGTTAATAATGTCCGATTTTAATCAAAAACAAATACTTGAAACAATAAAGATGATAAAAATTCATCATTTGGATATCAGAACAACAACCCTTTCGTTGAGTTTAAGAGATTGCGCCACAGGAGATACTAAAAAAACCGCAGCTAAGATATACGATAAAATAATTAAGTATGCTAAAAATTTTGTTTCTCTAGCTGATGAAATAGAAAATGAATATTCTATTCCCATTGTAAATAAAAGAATAGCTCTGACCCCTATTTCTCTTATAGGAGAAAGTTGCGATAATTGCGATTACGTTTATTTAGCTAAAACAATTGATAGGGCGGCTTGTGAAGTGGGCGTTGATTTTGTAGGCGGTTTTTCGGCTCTTGTTGATAAAGGTTTTACAAATGGGGATTTGAGATTTTTCGAGCAAATTCCTGAAGCTCTTGCAGTTACTCAAAAGTTGTGTTCGTCGGTTAATCTTGGTACTTCAAAGGCTGGGGTTAATATGGACGGGGTTTTAAAAACTGCCGATGTCATTAAAAAAACCGCTCTTTTAACCAAAGATTTTGATAGTATTGGTGCTGCTAAATTTGTTTGTTTTTGTAATGCTGTTACTGATAATCCATTTATGGCAGGCGCTTTTTGTGGTGTAAATGAAGCTGAATGCGCTCTAAATATCGGAGTATCTGGCCCCGGGGTGGTTTCAAGCGCTATTTATGATTTACCTAAGGAAGCTGATTTTGGCGAAGTTAGCAATTTAATAAAGAAAATGGCTTTCAAAATTACAATTGCAGGCGAATTAATAGGAAGAAAACTTGCTAAAAAAATAAATATTCCTTTTGGAGTTATTGATTTATCTTTAGCGCCAACTCCTTTAAGAGGAGATAGCGTAGCGGAAATTTTTAAAGCAATGGGGTTAGAACAAGCAGGAGCACATGGAACAACAATGGCGCTTGCTATGTTAAATGATGCAGTTAAAAAAGGCGGCATTATGGCATCGAGTTATGTCGGCGGCCTATCAGGAGCTTTTATTCCTGTTTCAGAAGATGCAGGAATGATAGAAGCAGCTGAAATCGGCTCTTTAACTATTGATAAGTTGGAAGCAATGACATCAGTTTGCTCTGTCGGACTTGATATGATTGCAATCCCCGGTGATACTCCAAATTCAACAATAGCAGGCATGATAGCAGATGAAATGGCAATTGGTATGATTAATAAAAAAACTACCGCAGTTAGAATTGTTCCTGTTATTGGTAAAGAAGTGGGTGATAAAGCTGAATTTGGCGGATTATTAGGTTATGCACCTATTATGAAAGTTAATCCTTATTCATCTTTAGATTTTGTGAAAAGAGGCGGAAGAGTTCCTGCGCCGATTCATAGTATGAATAATTAAATATTAAAAATTGTTTCAAAAGATGTGTGTTCTAAGCTTTTTTTGATAAAATATTTTTGAAGAAGGATAGAGGTATTTTATGTTAAATTTATTTTCCCGCAAAAAACAATGCAGTGCTAATTTTAGCCCTAGAGAGCTTGATGTTTTGTTGGCTAAAATTGCTCAAATTTATAGAATAGATGAAATAAATCCGGATAGAAAAAAATATTTATCAAAAACAATTAAAAAATTCGGTTATCTTCCGTATCCGCAATTTAAAGTATTACAAGAATTGACTCCCGCAGAAACCATATATTGTCTTGTTGAAAAATTGGTTTATGCTAAAACATTTGTGGTTAATAAATTTATTGAATTCGATAATCCTTCGGTTTTGGCAAGGAAAAATATTAAAAATTCTGATTGGTTTAAACAATCAGGTCATGATATTAAACTTTTATCTTTAAGCGGTCTTGGCGATGGCAACGCATCAGAAAATGCAGGAAAGTTCATCGATTGGCTAAAATGTCTAATTACTCTTAATTCGGGTAATGAAGAGCTTAATATATTACCTACCACATTATATTTGATACCTTTTAATAAGCGTGAATTTGACTGTGCTTATCTGCCAAAATCTTCTGAGGTATCTGATAAGCTTCAAGATGATAATTTATTGAAGTTTTTAGGACTTGATGTTACTGCTCAAGTTAAATTATTTATTCAATTAGCTCAATTATGTAATCACCCTGTGATATACGATATTTTGCCTCAAACAGCAAGATTTTCTAAGGTTGTTCTGGCTAATCCTTATGTTGCTCGTTGGATGGATTTAAATGAACTTACAAATAGTATTGTTGGTTATTTGAATGCTTTGTGTGCTCAAATAATGCAAAAAAGAGAATATAAAGATGAAGACGTTGTAAATACCCAAAAGAAATATATAGAAAATCTTAAGGGTAATTATAAAAAATATTCTGCAGAAGAAGAAAAAATTGTTTCAGAAATTGAAGAAGACATTAAAGAATATAAAATTTTGCTTTCATATAAAATGAGTTTTGCTCAAAAACAAGATGAATTATCTAAAAGAGCAAAAGAAATTATTGATTGTACGGCAAAAAAACATATTAAATCTGAAGAAGATATTACAAATCAAGATGAAATTGTTTCAGCTTTAATTAAGGCAGGACTTTGGACGATGTCAGGCGGCGCTTGGTGTTCTGCAGGAGTTCCTGTTTTTGATAAGATGAGCAAAGGTGCTCAATATCCTTTGTTTAAGCATTATAATTTTAAAGGTGAAGATGTTACTCATTTTGCTAATTTAGATTGTCAAACTCCATATTTCTTCTATCATTTTGAAATAAATAAATACAATGGTGACGTTATAGATTTTTATATTGATTATGTTTCAAAATTGCAGAAAGAATTTAATTTTGACGGTTTTAGGGTTGATCATATTGATCATATAGTAGATGAGGTTTCGCAAGATAAAAAAGGCCAACCTTTGAGTTACAGAATTCCTGCTAAGGTTTTAGGCAAGGTTAATTCTATTATGAAAAAGAAAATCCCTTATTTTGCAACATTAGCTGAATATATGCTTTGGGATGGATATTTTAGAGAATATCATAAGGATATGAAATTTGATGTTCTTTGGGGAGATGACATTGTAGCTCAAAGTACAAAAACGCCCGAGCAGATTATAAATGATAATTTGCGTCTTTCTACATATAATCAAAGGAATGCAAAGACTAATTCTCTTTCGATTTTAAAAACATACAATAATCAAGATGGAGAATTTAGAGATATTAATCAATACCCCGGACAATTAGGCGCTCAAGGGGCATTATTTAAGTGGTTTAAATTAAAATTTATTCCCGGCGGAAAGTTTGCAAAACGTCCTGTTTTATTGGTAGACGGGGATGAAAGCTTTACAAAAGTGGGAATTGAAAGAGTTATTTCAAAAGAATCTTCAATGGTTAGAAACTATGATTGGAACTTCTTTGAAAAGTTTAATGCTCTGGATTATTTCGCTCAGCATGATAAGCTTTTGAGTTTTGGAAAAGCAGTTTTGCATAATCAGGAAAATAATGGTTTTGTTTGTTGGGAAGTTGTTCCTGATGAATCACAAAAAGCAAAAAAAGGCGAAAAACAACCTACTTATTTAATTGTTGCTAATTATTTTTCTCCTTATGAAATTAAAGATGTTCAATTTGAAGATGGACATATTGAAAAGAAAAACGTAAGAGGAACAATAACAAAAGATAATACCGTAAAATTAAAAAGAGGTAAAAAGCTTGTTTCGTATTTTGATTTTGAATTGGATGAATTAAATAAATGTATGTTTGTTGAAAAACCATTAGAAAATGATATAGTAAAACAAATAACATTTAAAGAACTTCGTCCGGGTGAATTTAAAGTTTACAAGATGATATAAATAAAAAAAAGGGGGTATATACCCCCTTTTAAATTTTTAATAAATTTAAGCAAATGTTTTAAATGTTTTTTCTACGTTATCATCTATAACTTTTTGAACGGATTCCATTTCGGTTGCAATTGCATTTTGCTCTGTATCAAGTTGTTTTAATCTTAGTTCAAGCTGTTGGTCTTCTTGTTGAACAACTTCGGTTTGAGCATTTATATCTGAAATTGTTTTTTCATAAATAGTTTTTTGATATTCGTAGTCGTTATATGCCTCATCGTAAGCTGTTTGATCCATTTCTTGTACTGTTGATAATGAAAAAGTCATGCCCTTTAAATCGTTTGGATATGAGTCATCATCTGCAATAACAATAGAACTGTATCTTCCTGTGTCTGATTGTTCTACGGTTGCAACTACTTGAGTTGATACTTCTTTATTGTATGTGTAGGGGTATAAGATATTGTATTTATCAATTTGCGGATTGTCTGAAGTCATATCAAGTAATTGTTCTTCGGTTAAGAAGTGGTTTTTTCCTTGAGAATCTTGGAAAAAGTAGTATTGCACATCTTTTTCGGTACAACATTTATCGTATCCGGGAAGGTTTTTATTTGCTTCTGCTTTATATATTTGATATTGGTTTATTAAAAGCGAACCATTGGCACCTGTATAAGCATCTGTTGAGCTTTCATCATAAACAACTGACGTTGTAGCTTTGTTGCCTGTATCAATTAAAGGTATTGTATAGGTGTTATAAGTTGATCCGTCATCGTTTTCTATGGTGTTTTTGTTTACTGCACCCAAGCTATAAGATGTATTTTTTGAGTCCATGTATTCTTGTTTGCTTGAAAGTGTAACAATATACTCGTTTTCCCTGTTATAGGTTTTGGTCATATTGGTGATTGTGTAGTCTTCTGACGCATAAGAGCTTGAAGAATTTTCAAGTACATAGCTTGTTTTATAAAAATCAGAAGTTGCAGGAGGAGTGGGAACGGTTAAATCCATCATTTGATTGTATAAATTGGCACTTTCATTTGATAGAGCTGTTCTTTGTTGGTTTATTTGTTGACCTTGATATTCAACATTGCTCTTTCTTGCGGTTAAACCGAGAAATCTTGCTTGACTTGCTGCCATACCCATAATTGTCATCGCCTCCATTGTTTTATATATATAGTTACGGGTTTTGTTTAATGAAACTTTAGTATATATAAAGTATTTTTTACAAAAGTTTACAAATTTTTTTACTTGAAATATAATGTAATTAGGATTAAAAAATGGCACAGATATTTGGAAATATACACTCAATAGAATCATGCGGAACAGTTGACGGGCCTGGAATCAGGTTTGTTGTTTTTGTTCAGGGGTGTCCAATGCGTTGCTTATATTGTCATAATCCTGATAGCTGGGATTTTAATGTAAATAAAAAAATGACATCAGAAGAAATTTTAGCTAAATATGATAGTGTAAAAGAATTTTTAAAAAATGGCGGGTTAACTGTAACGGGCGGAGAGCCTTTGGCGCAGATTGATTTTGTTATTGATTTATTTAAAAAAGCTAAAAACAGAAATATTCATACTGCTCTTGATACTTCTGGGATTACGTTTAATAGATGTGATACAAAGAAAATTGATGAACTTTTAAAATACACGGATTTGGTTATGCTGGATATTAAACATATAGATTCAACTCAGCATAATAAATTAACCGGTCATCCTAATGAGAATATTTTGGATTTTGCAAAGTATTTGTCTGAAAAAAAAGTTCCTGTTTGGATTAGGCATGTTGTTGTGCCTTCTATAACATATAATAAAACATATTTAACTCGTTTGGGAGAGTTTTTGGCAACTTTAGATAATATCAAAGCACTTGATGTCCTTCCATATCATGATATGGCGATTCCAAAGTATGAAAATTTGGGTAAAGAATATCCGCTAAAAGGCGTTCCTCCTTTAACTAAAGAACAGGCGCTTGATGCCAGAAACACAATATTAGACGCTATGAGAAACGCAAGAAAAGCTATGCAGTAGTTAATTTTCTTCGTTTTTAAATTTTTTAAGCGATTCTTCTTTTTTCTTTTGAATTTCTTTTTGCGTTTGCATATCGCCCTTTTCGGCTGCTGTTTTTTGTATTATTTCTTGTTGCTCGTGGGTTGTTTTTTTGAGTTTATAAACAAATATCAGAATTTCAGCTATAGCTTTATACAAATCCGGCGGAATTTGCCTGTTTATTTCGACTAATCTAAATAAAGCTCTTGCAACGGGTGGGTTTTCAATGACGGGAATATTGTGTTCACGTGCTATTTCTTTGATTTTATGAGCAAAAAGCTCTGTTCCTTTTGCAACAAGCATAGGGGATTCCATTTTTTCGGCGTCATATTTAATGGCACATGCTATGTGTGTTGGATTTGTAACTACAAAATCACAGGTGGTAACAGCATCCATCATTTTTTGTTGTAACAGTTGCTGGCGTCTTTGCCTTAGAGCTGCTTTAACATTAGGGTCGCCTTCAGAGTTTTTGTATTCATCTTTTACTTCTTTAAAAGACATTTTTTGATCTTGGAGAAATTTCCATTTAGTAACACCATAATCCGCAGCTGCAATTATTAAAAAGGCAATTCCTGCTTTTATAACGAAATCGAGCATAAGTGAACCAAATTGAATCATAATTGCAAAATGGTTATCTATTGCAGCAAGCATCAATATGTCTTCAAAATGGTCTTTATATACCATGTAGCCTATAATTCCAAGAATTATTACTTTTGCAATGTTTTTAAATAAGTCAAATAATGTCTTAGGGCTCATTAAATTCTTAAAATATTTGACAGGATTAAATTTTTCTGCGTTAAATTCCATGGGTTTTGTTGTAAACAAAGGTCCAATTTGAATTAAATCTCCTAAAATCCCCATTATTGAAGCAAGAACAAGAATTGGCAGTAAAATTAATGCCGTAGGTATGATAGTCTTGGTAAAGATATATGCATAACCTATTTCATCAAGGTGCTTATTCGGGATTTGTTCATATATTATAGTAAAAAGAGCAGTTAATTGCCCCCAAATTAAGGGCGATAGCGCATATATTGCGCTGAACATGACAATAATAGCAAGCGCTGTTGATAAGTCTTTTGATTTAACAACCTGACCTTGTTCTCGAGCTTTTCTTAGTTTTTGCTGGCTCGCTTCAAATTGTTTATTCTCATCACCCATGGAATTATTGTTCTAATTTAATATCTGCAACTTTGGGGTCTAATAATTTTTTGCCTGATTCCTCAAATTCAACTTGTATCAGTTGTCTTTGTTCGTATTTAATTGTTTTTGTAACGGTTCCTCTGCCATATTTTTTGTGGCTTATAATGTTACCAACTTCATATATTGGTGTTTGTTCTTCTTTGATTTCTTCTTTAAAAATTGGCAGATTATTATCTTCTTCTTCAATTGGTTTTTCAAGAATATCCGCATTAATTTTTATATCATCATCAACTTCTATAGTGGGTATACCTTGATCTGATTTTGTATCTATAATTTGTTCAAAGCTGTTATCTATTGAGTTGCTTGCAATTTCGCTCAAGTTTAAATCATTGTCATCTTGAACATTTTGTGTTTTGTATTCGACATCATCAACATTAACGCTTGTTTTTTCGTATTCCATAGAACTTTCTTTCGCTATTTGAAAGAAATCTAATTCTTCATCAGACAGTTCTATTTTTTCTTCATCTTCGCTTGAATTAGCTATATCTTCATCGTTTTCTTGAAGTTCGTTTGAAGAAATTTGTTGTTGAGAGTTTTCGTTCTCGATATTTTCAATTTGATCTTCATCTTTAATCAGAAGTTCTTCTGTTTCTTTTGTTTCAATTTCTTCAATTGGTTGAATTTGTTCTTCTTCTAATTGGATAGATTCATTTAAAGATGTATCAGGTTCTGTATTTTCTTCTTTAAAAATATCTGCAAAGGAAGTTGTTTGTTCTTCACTTTCTGTTTTATTTTCTTCAGGGGCTTCTTGAATTTCAGCATCATTGAGCTCTTGAAATTCATCATTTGATTCTGCTTTTATTGGTTCTTCTTGTTTGTTTTCTTCAAATACATCATCAAAAACATCATTGTTTTCCTGAATGTCAGCATTTAGTTTTGGTTCAGGAATTTCAGTTTTTGGGTTTTCTATTTCTTCGAAAGTTTCTTTGTCTTCTTGGTTTGATTCTTCTTGATTATTTTCTTTTATTTCCTCTTCGAAAAAATCTTCTGCTTCTTTTTTTATTTCATTTTGTTTTTCATTTTCGAAGCGAGTAAGCTCTTCCATTAATTTTTCAGAGTCTGTTTTTGAAAAATCTTCTTCTTGAGGTTTATTTTCATCATCTTCTATTAATGACAAGGCTATTTTTCTGTAATTTTTTCTTTTTTCTTGAGCTTCAAGTTCGTAGTCGCGTGCAAAATATAAGAAATTATCTGTATTTTCTCCAAATATTATGCAACCTTCAGGAATTAAGTTAGAAAGAGCAAAATTAGCATCTAAAAAGTCTGTTCTTTGATATAAACTTGGAAGCAGGATGTAATTTTTGCAATATTGCATAATTGACGGTAATTTTTTGTAGTTATATGAAACATTTGGAATAAATTTTATATTCTTTTTTTCATTGTAGATTTTATTAATTAAATCAACGTCGCAATTTTCATCGTTAATTCTTGTTATTAAATATATTTCTTGTTCTAAATCTTCAATAATATATTCAAGGTATGCTTTTTGCCATGATGCTTCAATACCTGATAAATCAAGAATTGTAACAGGGCTTTTTTCGATTGTTTTAAAGAGTGTTTCGTTATCTTTTTTAGTGCGGGCGAATATTTCGTCCATTTGATATTTTTTTAATCTTACAAGAAGTAATTTAAGCTCAGGATAAGGTGTTGCTTTGTATTGTTCTAAAAGAACTCTTGTGAAAGCATTAAAAGGAATAAAACCTGTTTCTTGTTTTTTTGCGAATTTTTTAATTTCGTTTATAATTTCTCCGCCTATTGCTTGAAATTCAAGACTGGCGTCAGATAAGCATTTATCAAAAATAAAATCAATTGTTGTATAATTTAGAGGCATTCTGAAATTTTTTGAGGCTTTTATCTTTTTAGCATTTTCAAATTCTAAAACACCTGTTGAATCTATTATTACAACGTTTTTTTCTGATGATAAGTTTTTTGCAAGATTTAGAGAAATTGAGTTTGCATTTTCAATTTTATCTGCAAGAACAATAGGATTATTATTGAAAAAATCATATTGGATTTCTAGTGAGCATGAACTTTTTGTGTTGGTTGCAAAGATAAAAGTTTTTTTATCTTGATTTATAAAATTTTCAATTTCCTCTTGTTTAATTTTAATAATTTCACATTCTCTGTTTGGTGTGAAATTATCATATGGCATTACTTCATTATTTTTTGCAATTTTATAGAAAAGTTTTAATTTTGCAATGTTTTGTGAAGAATCAAATTTATTGTCGTAAATTTCAATAATTTGTGCAATATATCTATCATCGTCTGATTTTACCATCAAAAAATCAAACAATTTAAAATCTTCCACTCTGGGGTTAAAAAGTATTCTTATACTATTATTTACAGCGTTTGCCACTTGCATTTGTTGACTTTCTTTAACAATAATACGTTAATTATACCAATAAAAATTTCATAATCCAACATAAAAATTTATTTTCTATTATATTACAACAAAACATGTATTTTTTGCAATTCCTCTGTAAAAAATTTGCTTTTATGCTTCTTATAAAATAATACTTGACAGTTTTGTATGTCCACAATAATATATACTTATGGAAATGCCGATGTAGCTCAATGGTAGAGCAACGGTTTTGTAAACCGTAGGTTGCGGGTTCGAGTCCCATCATCGGCTATTTTTAATAATAAGTGCTCCCGACTAAGAATGGGAAAGTGTAAAATCTGCCCTTGTGGCGCAGGGGTAGCGCACTCCCTTGGTAAGGGAGAGGCCGTGAGTTCAAATCTCATCAAGGGCAAAATATTAAAATTGCAGATTGAAAATTGAATAGACGCTGAATCCGATTGATAATTTTGGGTAGGTGCCCGAGTGGCTAAAGGGAGCAGACTGTAAATCTGCCGTCAGACGACTACGGTGGTTCGAATCCACCCCTGCCCAGTCTTTTATATAAATAAAATAAACAAAAACAGAATGAATTGAATTAAAAATAAGAAAGAAGGAGAACTTATCTTATGGCTAGAGAAAAATACGAAAGAACCAAGCCGCACGTTAACGTTGGTACTATTGGTCACGTTGACCATGGTAAAACAACTTTAACAGCTGCTATTACAGGCTGTATGGCTGCAGCAGGTCAAGCAGAAGCAAAAAAATTCGATGAAATCGATGCTGCTCCTGAAGAAAAAGCTCGTGGTATTACCATTTCAACTGCTCACGTTGAATATGAAACAGCTACTCGCCACTATGCTCACGTTGACTGCCCGGGCCACGCTGACTATGTTAAAAACATGATTACAGGTGCTGCTCAAATGGATGGTGCAATACTTGTAGTTGCTGCAACTGATGGTGCTATGCCTCAAACTCGTGAACATATCTTACTTGCTCGTCAAGTTGGTGTTCCTAACCTAGTTGTATTCTTAAATAAATGCGATATGGTTGATGACCCTGAATTATTAGACCTTGTTGAAATGGAAGTTAGAGAATTATTATCTTCTTATGAATTCGATGGAGACAATATTCCTTTCGTTAAAGGTTCAGCTTTAAAAGCTTTAGAAGCTGTTCAAGCTAACCCTTCCATTAAACGTGGCGAAGATAAATGGGTTGATAAAATTTGGGAATTAATGGATGCAATTGATTCATACTTCCCAGAACCTGTTCGTGATTTAGATAAACCGTTCTTAATGCCTGTTGAAGACGTATTCTCTATTACAGGTCGTGGTACAGTTGCTACAGGTAGAGTTGAACGTGGTATCGTAAAAGTTGGTGACGAAGTTGAACTTGTTGGTCTTGGCGAAACTAAAAAGACTACTGTAACTGGCGTTGAAATGTTTAGAAAATCTCTTGATCAAGGTCAAGCAGGTGATAACATTGGTGCATTGTTACGTGGTATCGATAAAACTGAAATCCAACGTGGTCAAGTTTTAGCAAAACCTGGTTCAATTACACCTCACAAAAAATTCACAGCTAACGTTTACGTATTGAAAAAAGAAGAAGGCGGACGTCACACTCCTTTCTTCCCTGGATACAGACCTCAGTTCTACATCAGAACAACTGACGTTACTGGTTCAATCAAATTCGATGGCGAAATGGTAATGCCTGGTGATAACGTTGTAATGGAAGTTGAATTAATCAACCCTGTTGCTATTGAACAAGGTATGAGATTCGCTATCCGTGAAGGCGGAAGAACAGTTGGTGCCGGCGTTGTTGATAAAATTATTGAATAATAATTTTAAATAAATTAAAAATCCGATAAGTTTTTGCTTATCGGATTTTTTTCTGTCCAAAGTTGTTGTTAAAGGTAAAATTTATGAATTTAAAAATAAATCCGATATCATTTAGGGCTTTTTATATAGATACAAATTCAAGTAAATCAACCCATGAAAAGGCCGAACCGTATAATAGAGCAATTGATTCACTTATTGCTTTAAGGGATACAACTCTTAAAGCTCAAGAATATTTAGAATCTCCTTATGTGCAGGAAAAAATTTCGCGTCTTTCGCCAATTGGCACCTTGTCTTTTTATACATTGGATATGAATAGCAATCCGTCTTTAGCTGAATTGAATACATATATTCCTTATATGCGTTATGAAAAACCTGTTTTTGACGGTAATAAATCAGTTGGTGGTATATCTTCTAGCTTTAATTTTAAATTGGATGATAATGGCGGTATTAATTCACAGGCAGCTAGTGGTTGGCTTGACAGATTAGCTTAAATATAAATAATGCCCCTCGAATTTGAGGGGCATTTGAATTAACAATTGTAGTGTGAACATTCTATATTGTCTTTAACAGAAAATACGAAATATCCGATAGCGCTTAATCCGACTACAAGATATATAATTCTTGATGCCATCGACATATCGCCAAACAAGAAGCCTACAAGGTCGAAATTAAATGCTCCGACAAGTCCCCAGTTTAGTGCGCCTATTAATACAAGGGTATAAGTCATCCATTTGAAAACGTTCATTAAATTCATAATTTTCTCCTTTATGTTGATACGAAAATTATGACTTGATTTTTAGGCTAAAAAAATACCCGTTTGTTTAATATTTTAAATAACGATTTATCCTAAAGCACTAAGAGAACCGCCGCCACCTGAATTAGAGGATGTGTTGTTGCAAGCTATAGTTCCTGCTGTTTCCGTTTGAGTTTTAAAAAGCGGAGATGGCGTGTTGTTTGCAATGGTTCCTGCTGTTTCTATCATATCGTCATTGTTTTGCTGTATAAAAAGTTTTTCTGAGGCTTGTGCCAAAGTTCCTGCTGTTTCAACTTCTTTTTGGGGAGCTTTTTGTGATTGGTTAGAATTTAAGTTTAAAGATGTGTCCATTTTATCTCTTTCCATTCAAAATATTTCCAGAGGATAAGTTCCACAAAAATAAAAAATTTAAACAGAAAAGTTAATAGTTGTAACTTATGCTATATGAGCAATTGTAGCCGTCTGCCTTGTGGTTGTATGCTTCATAGCTTTTTAATTTATTGTTTTCAATTGTAACTTTTATTTTCTTTTGAGTGTTATCGTAATCAAAAGCTAAACCTATATCATTTTCGCCTACGAATAAATAACTATTCTTGATTTTTACAGATATTGCATTTGGGGTTTCTTTGTATGATTGTATATTGGCTTTATTAATTGTCTTTGTTATTCTTTTAAAACCGCCGTTTTGGATGAAAAAATCAGCCAAAAGTTCGGCTGTTTCATCAATTCTATCTTGAAGAAAAAGCTGTTTTGTATCTTGTATTAAAGATTCAATCTTTCTTTTTGAACTGTTTGTTTGTTTGTGCACAAAAACAGGACAAATAACAACGGATGGGTTTGCAATATTTTTTGAATATTGATTTTCTTTTTTTGTTTTAAGTGGTGGCTTTTGATTAGTTTTTTTATTTTTTGCTTTAAAACAGCCTGTATTTATTATTGGATAAATTTTCATATTTGAATATTAACATGAATATTTTATTTTTTTAATGTTTTTTCAGGAAAAACAAAATATTTTCTTAAAAGGAAATTACCTAAAACACCTATGGCGCTTGATATTGTTTTTGACCAAAAGTTTCCAAACCCGATAGTCAACAATCCAAAAGTTGCCCAATAGTCAATTGTTCCCATGATTAAAAGTGTAATTAAATATGTAACAATTTCCATAAAGGAATTCCAGCGTGCTTTATGGCGAAACAGGATTAAAATACATAAAATGTAATTAACAAAAGCTGATATGAAAAATGCTATTGCAATGTTTAGAATTAAATTATTGGAAATATTTATAAGCACCATATAAGAAAAAATATTTGCTATTGCGCTTATTGCACCTATAAAAAGATATAAAATAAATTGCATGGGAATAGGTGCAGTATTGGCTCCGTAATGAAATATGCAGTATAATGCCCTAAAACCGTCTTTGGCTTTGATTTTTTTACCTTCTTCATATGTTCTTGGAGTGTATGAGATGGCGCTTTCATATACTCTCCAATTTCCTTTTGCAACATGAATTGTAACTTCCGGTTCAAAACCGAATCTGTTTTCTTTTAATTTTGGTGCTATTTCTTTTATAACCTCTTTTTTAAAAAGTTTATAACAAGTTTCCATATCCGTTATATCAAGGTTTGTGTACATATTTGTTAAAAGAGTTAAAAATTTATTCATGCAGGTATGCCAAAAGTATAGAACTCTTCTTGTATCTTGTTTTAAATATCTTGAACCAAAGCAAACATCTGCCCTATCTTCAATTAGGGGTTTCAATAGTTTAATGTAATCTTTAGGATTATATTCATCATCTGCATCTTGTATACCTATAAAATCTCCTTCTGCAGCCATAAAACCTGTTTTAAGAGCTGCTCCTTTTCCTTGATTTTTCTCGTGAGCAAAAAATTTTATTTTACTATTGTCTGCAATTTTTTCAGCTATTTCTTTGCTTTTATCTGTTGAGCAATCGTCAACCAGTATAATTTCAAGCTCTATAGAGTTTTCTTTTAAAAAAGTTTCTTTTTCTATTTCAAGAATTTTATCTACGGTTTTTAAAAGAGTTTTTTCTTCGTTATAAATCGGCACAATTAAGCTTAATTTTTTCATAACTTAATTATATTTTTTTTGTTTGAAATGAGCAAATATGATGAGATTTGTAAAAATTTCAGGCTAAGATTTTATTCTATTGTCTTTTAATTAAATAAACTGTAAAATTAAATTATGAATAGTGTAAATAAAGCTGATGTTATAGTTGTCGGTGCAGGTCCTGCAGGGATTTCTGCTGCTATTGAAGTTGCAAGAGGCGCAAAAAAGGTTCTTTTGATTGAAAGAGCGCAATATGCAGGCTCAAAAAATATGTACGGTGGAGCAGTGTATACTTCAGCTTTAAAAGAGATTTTTAAGGATGATTTTAATTCAATTCCTTATGAAAGAGTTATAAATTCTCATACTTGGGCTTTTTTAACTGATACCGGCTCGTTTGAGATGACTTATAAAAATGATGATTCAACGTCATCCTATGCAATTAAAAGATTTAATCTTGAAAAGTGGATGATTGAAAAAGCTAAAGAAGCAGGGGTTTATTATATTCCAAACACTCTTGTTACAAATTTGCTTTTAAAAGATGGGGCTGTAATTGGAGTTAAAACTGAAAATGAAGAATATTTTGCCTCAGTTACAATACTTGCAGACGGGGTTAATTCTCTTTTGAGTCGTCAAATAAATTTAAGAAATAATTACGAACCAAAGGATATTATTTTATCGGTTAAAGAAGCTATTAAGCTTGATAAAAAAACAATCGAAGAAAGATTTAATTTAAAAGATGATTGCAAAAATGGCGTTAATAAACAATATTTCGGTACAGGTTTTGGCAATTTAAAAAATGTTAAAAATCTTTTTATGATGAGTTTTCTATATACATTTAAAGATACTGTAATGGTTGGTGTCGGCGCTAATTTAGCGGATTTAACCAAAAATAAACTTAATTTAAATCAGATATTAGATGAAGTAAAAAAACATCCTGATATTTCTCCTTTAATTAAAGATGGCGAAACGATTGAATATAGCGCACATTTAATTCCCGAAGGCGGGTATAACAAAATGCCTAAATTATATTCTTCGGGTGTTATTATAGCAGGGGATGCTGCAGGATTTATAAATAGCGTTCATTTTGAAGGGACAAATTTCGCTCTTATTTCTGGAAAATTAGCGGGAGAAACTGTTTTAGCGGCTTTTGAAAATAATGATTTTTCAGATAGAAGTTTATCCTTATATAGAAAAAAACTTGAAAAATCCTTTATTTTAAAGGACTTATATTCATATAGAAACGTGATAGATAAATTATATTCACGTTCAAACTCGCTTTCTGTTTATTATCCTAAAAAGATACGAGAGTTATTTGAAATAATAACAAGTGCAAATTGTATTTCGAAAGCTCAACAGATGAGAGCTTACATTTCAAGTTTTTTTAAGGATAGAAATATAGTTGAGCTTTTTAAAGACGCTTTTGCGTTTATAAAATGCGGTTTGGATGTATTTTTTGGGAAATGACGATGCAAGAAAATAAAGATAATAAAAAATCTATACAAGAAAAATTAGAGCTATTGAAATATAATTGCGGAAAATGTTCGCATTTAATTGTAGATCAAAAAGTTTGTGCAAAATGTAAAGATAAACCTTGTACTTTTATTTGTCCTGCGGGAGTGTATTCTAAAGATGAAGTTACGGGTGAAATTATAGTTCAATATGAAAACTGCCTAGAATGCGGTGCATGCAGAATAGCATGTCCTAAAAACACAATTGACTGGTCTTATCCTGAGTCAGGATGTGGGGTAGTTTTTAAACATAATTAAGGAATTTAAGGAGCAAATATGGAAAATCAATATTTTTCAAGATGGTATGATAAAGATCCTGTGTTATCTATGTCAATGCGGACATTGGCCAATTCATCCGATGAAAGGCAAATAGCGGTTGCACTTAATTTGATTAAGGTAATTATTGAACATAATATTCAAGATAACAGATATGAAAATGTCGAAGATATAATGTCTGCAGTTGAAGACGGGCGTATTCAAAGAGGGCATTCCCGTTGGTATGACATTGATTCAACTGTAAGAACAGCAATTCAAATGCTTGAAAAATGCCCGCCTGATACAAAAAAGAAGGTTGCTCTTGATATGGCTCAAATTGTTATTGAAAAAATTATTCAAGATGAAGACAAAGATGAACTTGAAAAAGAGGAACAAAATCAGGAAGTTCAAGAATTTGAAGGTAAAATTATTGATTTAGATTTAGACAAAATACAAGATATTAAAAATGAATGATGTTGAAAGATTTGAAAATCTCCAAACAACTTTAAAATTGAATCCTAAAAATTTTCAGGCAAGGCGCGAGCTTGTTATGCTTTGTCTTGATTTGGGATACGAGAAAGTTGCGCTTTCTCATATAAAATATTTGCTTTCAATTTTTCCTGATGATGCTGATTTGTATTTTAATACAGGTATATGCTGGGAAAAGCTTAAAAATTATGAAAATGCTCTTTCGGCTTATAAAAAAGCGGTTGAATTAAAATCAGATGAACCTGATTTTTTATATAATCTTGCACTTGTATATGAAAAATTGGGTGATATAGATAAGGCTATGGAAAATTTTAAAAAAGTTATTTTCTATAAGCAAGAAGATGCTAATGCATTTTTTTCAATCGGGGTTTTGTATTCTAAAAAAAATGAAACAAAAGTCGCTATAAAATGTTTTAAAAAAGCAATTGAATATAATTACAGCGATTACTTTGCTCATTTTTATCTTGCTTGTGAATATAAAAAGAATAAAGAATATGATTTTGCACTTTCTGAATACAGAAAAGTTCTTGAGCTTTCACCTGATTATTCTTGGGCATATTTTAATATTGCTCAAATATATTGGGAATTAGGTAGATCTGATGATGCTGTTATAATGCTTAAAAAAACAATTGAAAAAAATCCGAAGGATATGGAAAGTTATAAACTATTGGTTCAGATTTTAATTAAAGAAGATAAAATTGAAGAAGCTCTTGAAATTTTAACTAAAGAAACTGAAAAAACGCAAAATGCAGATATGTATTATCTTATGTCTAAAATTTTTGAAAG